>CAYSTR010000083.1:0-8919 GCA_964433745.1 uncultured Oscillospiraceae bacterium
AAATCGGCTTTTGGAGATACTAATTTGACAGACTATATAATAATATCGGAGGTAATTATGTATAATGGGAAGACGGCAGTTGTGACAGGCGGAGCAAACGGAATTGGACGCGCAATAGTGCAGGCATTTAGGAACGCAGGCGCTCAGACAGCGGTCATTGACATGTGTCCGGAGCCGCCTGAATGTGATTTGTATTTTAAGGGCGACATAGCGGACGAGGGGGTATTAAGAGCCTTTTCAGAGCAGGTACTGGCGCGTTTCGGTAGCATTGATTGTCTCATAAACAATGCATGTCTCAGCCGGGGAGGAATACACTCCTGTTGCTACGAGGATTTTCTATATGTTCAGAGGGTAGGGGTGGCAGCGCCATTTATGCTGACTAAGCTTCTTAGCGGGCACTTTAGAAGCGGCGGAGCAGTGGTAAATATATCGTCCACAAGAGCATGTCAATCCCAAGCCGACACCGAGAGCTACACAGCGGCAAAGGGCGGAATATCAGCACTCACCCATGCTTTGGCTGTGAGCCTGTCGGGGCGTGTGCGCGTAAACTCAATCTCCCCCGGCTGGATTGACACATCGTACTCTGAACACTCTGTCCCCGATATGGCACAGCACCCCGCCGGACGGGTGGGTGTTCCCGAGGATATAGCAGAAGCGGTGCTCTTTCTGTGCAGTGAGGGAGCGGGCTTCATAACCGGGCAAAACCTCACGGTTGACGGAGGTATGTCAAAGCTCATGGTGTATAATGACGATCACGGATGGAGGTATAACGTCAAGTAGCGCCGCACTTGATGACCTAAGTAAACAGGACACATCCGACACATAAAAACAGGACTGCAGATTTCTCCGCAGTCCTGTTTTTATCATAACATATACTTATATTAGAACTTATCCCTCTCCACATAGCGTGTATGGAGAATCTTGTGCGCCTTGTGTGAGCCGGGTTTACCCAAAAACTCGTCATACAGCGCTTTTATTGCGGGGTTCTCGTGGCTCTTACGGATGGTGTTTGCCTCGTCAGCCTTATAAAGCGAAGCGGCGCGGAGAGCCTTTAGGTCTACGAAGTTGCGTACCGATGCGGGCTGTACCGGCTGTCCGCCGCCATTAATACAGCCGCCCGGACATCCCATAACCTCGATGAAGTGATAATCCGCTTCACCATTCTTGATTTTATCCAAAAGCTTACGTGCGTTGGAGAGACCCGAAGCAGCCGCAACCTTGATATCTGTACCCGCTACATTGTAGGTAGCTTCCTTGATACCGGCGAGACCGCGTACCTCTTTGAAGTCCACGCTGTCTAGGGGCTTGCCTGTGACCGTCTCAACAGCCGTACGAAGTGCGGCCTCCATAACGCCGCCGGTTGTACCAAAGATGACCGCCGCACCTGTGGATGCGCCAAAGGGTGTATCAAACGCCTCGTCGGGCAGGTCGTTGAACAGAAGTCCGGCGCGGTTTATCATACGTGCAAGCTCACGGGTGGTGAGTGCCACGTCAATGTCGGGGATACCGTTACCCGCCGCCGACTCGTTTTCGCGCTGTGCCTCAAACTTCTTTGCGGTACAGGGCATGATGCCGACAACGAAGATGTCCTTAGGGTCAATACCGTTCTTCTCGGCGTAATAGGTCTTGGCTATCGAACCGAACATCTGCTGGGGAGACTTACAGGACGAGATATTGTCCAGAAACTCAGGGTAGAAGTGCTCAGCAAACTTGACCCAGCCCGGAGAACAGGAGGTGATAAGGGGAAGAGTACCGCCGTTTTCCAGACGGTCTAAAAACTCGTGTGCCTCTTCCATGATAGTAAGGTCGGCGGCAAAGTTGGTATCGTACACACCATCAAAGCCTAGACGGCGAAGTGCCGCTACCATCTTACCCTCGACATTTGTGCCGATGGGGTTGCCGAATGCCTCACCCAGTGTTACGCGGATAGAGGGAGCGGTGTTAACAATAACATGCTTCTTGGGGTCGTGAAGCGCATCCCAAACGATATCGGTCTGATCCTTTTCGGCGATAGCGCCGGTGGGGCAGGCCACGATGCACTGTCCGCAGGAGACACATGCTACCTTGCCCAGATCCTCATCAAACGCACAGCCAATGTGTGTGTTGAAGCCGCGCTCGTTTGTGCCGATAACCGAGACATGCTGCCAGTTCGAGCAGGCGGCTACACAGCGGCGGCAGAGGATACACTTATTGTTGTTGCGGTACATGTGTACCGAGGAATCGTCAAAATCGTAGTCATGGTTGAAACCGGCATAGTAGTCGGCATCGTCCACCTTAAAGTCCTTACAGAGCTTCTGAAGCTCGCAGTTGCCGTCACGGATACATGTAAGGCACTTTTTCTCATGGGTTGAGAGGATAAGCTCTAATGTGAGCTTTCTCGCCTTTAGAACAGCAGGGGTCTGTGTAAACACCTCCATACCCTCATTTACAGGGTATACACAGGCGGCTACCAGCGAACGGGCACCCTTTACCTCAACAACGCAGATACGGCAAGCGCCGATTGCGTTAATCTCTTTCATATAGCACAGGGTGGGTATCTCGATACCGGCAAGACGTGCTGCCTCGAGGATGGTCGAGGTTTTGGGCACGCTCATGGGTACGTTATTTATCTTAATATTCACGTTTTCCATATGGTTTTCTCACTCCTTAAAACCAGAATTATTTCTTCACGATAGCGCCGAACTTGCACTTCTCCATACAAGCGCCGCATTTTACGCACTTGAGCGGATCTATGACGTGCGGCTTTTTCAGCTCGCCTGTGATAGCGCCGGTGGGGCACACGCGGGTACAGATAGTACAGCCCTTGCACTTGTCGGCGATGATGCTGTAGGTCAGAAGCTCCTTACATACACCGGACGGACAAACCTTGTCCTTGATGTGTGCTTCGTACTCATGACGGAAGTATCTAAGTGTCGAGAGTACAGGGTTGGGGGCTGTCTGTCCCAGTCCGCACAGGGAGTTACTCTTTATGTGTAAGCATAGCTCTTCGAGCTTGTCGATGTCGCTCATCTCGCCCTTACCTGTTGTTATACGGTCGAGTATCTCATAAAGACGCTTTGTACCAATACGGCAGGGGGTACATTTACCGCAGGACTCGTCAACCGTGAACTCTAGGAAGAACTTTGCAATGTCCACCATACAGTTGTCTTCGTCCATGACAATCATACCGCCCGAACCCATCATCGAGCCTATCGCAATGAGATTATCGTAGTCAATGGGAATGTCCAGGTGCTCGGCGGGGATACAGCCGCCCGACGGTCCGCCGGTCTGTGCTGCTTTAAACTTCTTGCCGTTCGGGATACCGCCGCCTATCTCCTCGACTATCTCGCGGAGTGTTGTGCCCATGGGTATCTCAACAAGACCTGTGTTGTTAATCTTGCCGCCCAGTGCGAATACCTTAGTGCCCTTGGACTTTTCTGTGCCGAGGGAGGCAAACCAATCCGCACCCTTTAGTATTATCTGCGGGATGTTTGCATATGTCTCAACGTTATTGAGGATTGTGGGCTTGCCGAACAGACCCTTCTGTGCCGGGAACGGAGGACGGGGACGCGGCTCACCGCGCTTACCCTCTATAGAGGTCATGAGCGCCGTCTCCTCGCCGCACACGAATGCGCCGGCACCCAGACGAATCTCAAGATCAAATTCAAAGTCAGTGCCGAATATGCCCTTGCCTAAGATACCGTATTCGCGCGCTTGATCTATGGCTATCTGCAAACGCTTGACGGCTATCGGATACTCCGCACGGACATAGATAAAGCCGCGTGTCGCACCGATGGCATATCCTGCAATCATCATAGCTTCTATGACGGCATGGGGGTCACCCTCCAGAATAGACCTGTCCATAAACGCACCTGGGTCACCCTCGTCGGCGTTACAGCAGACATACTTCTGATCTGCATCGTTTTGCTTTGCCAGTGCCCACTTTGTGCCGGTGGGGAAGCCGCCGCCGCCGCGCCCGCGAAGTCCGGATGCCTTTATTAGATTCACAACATCATCGGGCGTCATCTCGGTTAAGCACTTACCCAGTGCCTGATAGCCGTCCATAGCTATGTATTCGTCAATAAGCTCCGGATTTATAACGCCGCAGTTGCGAAGCGCAACACGCAGCTGCTTTTTATAGAAGCCGGTCTCGCTAAGTGAGGTGAGCTCGTCCTCCTTGACTGTCTCATGATAGAGAAGCCGTGTGACGATACGTCCCTTTAGGAGGTGCTCGGATACGATTTCGGTTACATCCTGCTCCTCAACCCTGCTGTAGAATGATCCCTCAGGATATACAATTACAATGGGACCTAGTGCGCACAGACCGAAGCAGCCGGTACGAATGACCTTGACCTCATTATCTAGACCGGTATTCTTTATCTCTTGTTCAAACTTGGTAATCAGTTTTTCACTGCCGGACGAGGTACAGCCTGTACCCCCGCAGACCAGCACATGTGAACGAAACATATCTCTTCCTCCTTATTTGTTCCCTATCGTATACTCGTTTACGATGTTGCCGTTTACGATGTGTTCAGCCACAATACGTGCTGCCTTATCGGGGGACATCTTCACATAGGTGACCTTATCCTTGCCCGGTGCCATAACCTCAACAACCGGCTCGTACTGGCATATGCCGATACAGCCTGTCTGTGTGACGATAACATTCGCAAGGCCTCTCTTGGCAACCTCTTCGGTGAACGCCGTCAAAACCGGACGCGCACCCGCCGCTATACCGCAGGTAGCCATACCCACAACTATACGTGTGGCATCGCCCTGTTCCTCTCTAACCCCCATCTGCGCCTTTGCCTTGTCGCGAATGGCTTGCAATTCAGCTAAGCTCTTCATAGTATATCCTCCAAATATGTTTTTAACTAAAAACTAATGCGGCAGCTTCGTCGTTTCGGCTGTACCGCAGGCACACCCTAGTTTTCCACTAATAACGTACGAATGTACGATATTACATCCGGCTCGGTGATGGGAACGTCCTCCAACACTGCTTTTATCTCGCGGGTGTCAAGCTCTGCACCCTCGCCATCCTCATAATGACGAAACATAAAGTCGATGTTCGGGTTGCAGAGTATCAATGTGATGAGTGTCTCGTTAATGTCGCCCAGCGGCATACGGTCGATGTGTGAGTAGCCGAATACGGCTGTCACAGTCGTGCCCACCCCCTCCTCGGAGGTAATCGAGAAGCTCCCGCCTGTCATCTCGGCGGCTTGTTTAAAAAAGGACAGTCCCAGTCCCACCTTGCGGGTGGTGCGTGTCGTATAGAACGGATCGGTTACCCGTGAAAGCTTTTCAGGAGACATACCGCAGCCGTTATCCTCTATCGTGATGGTGAGCGTGTCCGCTTTTTTGTCGGTATCTATGTAAATACCAATGAGGGATGCACCTGCCACGACGGAATTTTCGGCTATGTCCAGCACATTTAATGACAGCTCAGGTAACATGGCTGATCCTCTCGGTTATTTAAAGTCGTACTTAGCTAGAATTTTATCCACATCGTCCAGTACCAGACGTCCGTAGACCTCCTCACCTACTGTGAGCACAGGAGCTAGTCCGCACGCGCCGATACAGCGGCAGGCTTCGAGGGAGAAGTTACCGTCATCGGTACACTCGCCGTTCTTTATCCCCAGACGATCTGACAAACGGTCAAAGATATCGCCCGCGCCCTTAACGTAACATGCAGTGCCTAGACATACAGAAATCTTATGCTTACCCTTGGGGTTAAGGGAGAACTGTGAATAGAACGTTACAACGCCGTAGATCTCCTCCAGCGGGATGTTCATTTCGTTGGCTATCATCTTCTGCACCTCTATAGGCAGATAGCCGTAGATTTCCTGCGCCTCCTGTAAAACAGGCATAAGAGCGCCCTTCACATTTTTGTGCTTCTCGATTGCGGCCTTTAATCTGGCTTCCTGCTCCGCAGTTCCCGCAAACGGTACGGTGGTCTTGCTTTTTGACATTTATAAACCTCCAGTTGATCGGGCATCGAACGAATAAATCCTAGTTCGATTACCCGAATGATATGTGTGGCGGTACGTGTACCCCAATCGTAAATCCATTATACCACACCCAATTATAAAAATCCAGAGATTTTTGTTAATTTTTCTACAAATTTTGATGGTAAGGATTTATACAGGATTTAACATGAAAAACGGTATCGCCCGAAAGCGATACCGCCGAGATATTAGTCCTCAAAATCAAATCTTACGCTGCCGCTTGTGACAGACACTTTAAGGGAATTAGGAGCGGATATATTCTCGTCATAGTTTCTTCTTTGCTGACCGTTTAGTTTTATCGAGCCGCTAAGGGAGGAGAAGTTCTTGTTAAAGTCGTCAGCACTGCCGGTGAGGTCAAAGGTCGCACTGCCCGACATACTTTCTATGTCCACTATCCCTGCCAGCGTACCCTCGTACCTTGTACTGCCGCTGGTGATTCGCGCTCTCAATCCGCCAAAGTAGGTATCGGTGAAGTTACAGCTGCCGGACATTACGGACAGTCTGCTGTCGGTTGCTTTTACATTGTCGGCGGTGAGGCGTCCGCTCGTCAGATTAAACTCGGCTGTGTCGGCGGTTATGTCCTCGAGATTAATACTACCGGATATAATGTCTATATCTAAGTTACATGTAGTTATTCCGGAGGCCTTTATAATTCCGGAGGTAATGTTAAGTGATACATCATCAAGCTTATCCGGGGGGAGGTAGAGCGTTATTATGTTGGAGGATTTATCAAACATAAACCGAAAATCCAGATTGAAGAATCTAAAGCGGCTTTTAAAGTTCTCCACAACTCGCAGCTCTCCGTTTTCACAGGTGTATGAAATGTTTCCGTCATTATTTTTTTGAACTATCTCAAGACGTGCCTTGTCAGACGGAATTATCTCTACATTAGCGGTCATTGCGTTGATGTACACCTTGTCGAAGCTTAGATCGTCTACCGTGACAGTCTCTTCATTGCCCTCCTCGTAAATATGCACACCGGTTGAATCTAGATAGATGTATCGGGATGCACCCATGACCATACCAAAGAACAGCATTAAAAGCCCCGCCGCCAAGCCGACACCTGCGATTATAAGAATGTATTTAGTGGATTTTTTCATTTTTGCTCCTCCTCACAAGAATTTTACCAAACGAGCGGGATATGCCTTTAGCACCTAATATACCTAGCTTCACAAACCCTAAACACATAAGCAGTCCGACTGAAAGGGTTGTAAGACCGTAGCCCATAAAGAAAAGCGCGGTGGGAAAATCCCGGAAGAGCAGTGTGAACGATATGAAAAATGCCATAACACCGGCTAAAACCAATGCACCACCCGTAACAACAAACGCAAATATAACAGAGCCCAGCGAAATAACCAGTGCCAGCGCCACGGCAAACAGTGCTATGGCTATGGGGAGCGCTATGGGGGAGGCGAATATTCCTAGGATAACAATCCAAACCGTCTTTGCCACACTGCGATTTTTTTGCTGCGGCAGCGGTTGCTGCTGCGGCTGCCAGGGCTGCGGGTTCATGCCGATTTCGCCGATTATCTTTGCTGCTACATTGGACGGCGATATTAGCTCTGCTATGACCTTTTGTTCGTTTTCGGGCCCTGCTTCGTTGAAATACTCCGCATAGTATTCCATGGCGCTCTCCAGCTCGTCAGGCGGCAGATGCCTTAATAGCCCTCTTAGTTCAATTAAAAATCTATTTTTATCCATCGACCTCATCCTCCCGCTCGTACTGCTCGAAAAATATTCCGTCCAACCTTTTTTTATAGTCCTCCCAGCCGTCCCTGTACACCGTGAGCTGTCCCTCGCCCTTGCCTGTTATCCTGTAGTATCGTCGGTTTCGTCCGTCAAAGGGTTCGTCATAGGTGTCGAGAAATCCGTCCTTTGACAGCCGCCGGAGTACTGGGTAGAGGGTCGATTCCGATATGTCCGTCACAGTCTTTAGCCGCTGCGTCAGCGCATAGCCATAAGCGTTGCCGTGCTCGATTACCGCTAGAACCAGTGCGTCTAGAAGCGTGGAACCTACCTGAAATGTCATTATATCACTTCCTAATTATTGGTTTAACAATATTATACGACATATAATATTGTTTTGTCAATAGGTTTTATAAAAAATTTTTTGAGGAGTGTCACAAAACAGATTTGTTCTTTCGATGAAAGCCTGTACGTATAATTATAAAGGAGCGAAAAATAAGGAGAAATGCACTATGTTTATCGTAAGGCTTATCAGATATATCCTGGGATATGTTACGTTTAGGGCAAAGGGCGGTTTCCCGGAGCGGTTTATTAACCTCTTTTACCGGCGGGGGCTGTCATTATGGAATCTAAAAAAGACCCCCGACTATCTGGAGGGTCAGACGCTCGTGCGGGATTATCGGGAGGTAGGCGAGATATTCCGCGTCACGCGCTGCCGTCCTCGGATAACAAACAAGCACGGTCTGCCGTTTGTGCTGAAAAAGTACCGTATGCGCTGGGGGCTTCTCATAGGGGTGCTGGTGTTTTTCGGTTTGATTGTCTATTCCTCCGGACTTATCTGGAGCATCGAGGTGGTGGGCAATGTGGATGTTCCGTCCAAGCAGATTGTTGAGGAGTTGGAGAAGTGCGGTTTTCGTGAGGGCATACGTCCCAAAAAGGAGGAGCTGCGCTATATCGAGCAGACCGTAATCCTTAGCATTCCGAAGCTCTACTGGATGGCTATAAACATTAAAGGCTCTGTTGCCACAGTCGAGGTCAAGGAGCGTGTCACACCTCCCGAGATGTTTACCGATAAGATTCCCTGCAACATTGTGGCGGAAAAGACCGGGCAGATTACGAGTATGGAGATATATGAGGGTGTTGCCGCCGTCAAGGTAGGGGATGTGGTACTCAAGGGCAGTCTTATCGTCAGCGGTGTGCGCGAGGGGCAGAGTGAGCGCAGTACATTTGTGCGTTCCCGTGCGGTTATTAT
>CAYSTR010000084.1:0-8917 GCA_964433745.1 uncultured Oscillospiraceae bacterium
GGGAGCACACCTGGGATAAGCCTTGCCACACTGTCCGCAAGCACCAGCGCGGGCAGCTCGCCGCCGGTCAGGACATAGTCGCCCACCGAGATCTCCTCGTCCACAATCTCATCGAGAATGCGCTGATCCACACCCTCATAGTGCCCGCAGAGGATTAAAAGCGGATCAACGGCAGTAAAGTCCAGCGCCTTTTGCTGTGTGAGCACCGTTCCCTTGGGGGACATGTACACCACGCGGGGTCTCACCCCATGGTGCGCACACACCGCTTCAAAGAGACGATATATAGGTTCTGGCTGCATGACCATGCCGCGTCCGCCGCCGTATGGGGTGTCATCCACCCGCCCGAACTTGTCTAGGGTATAGTCGCGTATGTTAAGGCAGCGCACCTTTATAAGCCCGTTCGCCCGAGCACGCCCGACAATGCTTTCACCCAGCACCGCCTCGCACATCTCGGGAAAGAGCGTTGCAATATCAATCCTCATCAAACAACCCCTCGAGCGGGCGTATCTCTATGCGCCCGTTTTGAACATCCACCGATTTTACCACGTCGGGTATAACAGGAACCAAGCGAAGCCGCTCCCCGCTTTTCACATGATAGACATCATTCGCGCCGGTCTTTTGTACATCGTCAATCTGACCGTAGCATTCACCTGTGTCCGCATCGTAAACCGACAGTCCCATGAGATCATTTATGAAATACCCGCCCTCCGGGAGGGGGATATCCTCTCTTCTCGCCGTAAGCACCTGCCCGACGAGCTTAGAAGCCTGTTCGACGGTAGTGATACCGTCGAACATAACAAGCAATATGTTCTTCTGTCGGGCGACACGAATAAGCTTAAGCTCGGTACCGTCTTTCAGATACACGTGCCTAAGCCCTGTAAACACCTCGTCACTATCGCACCAGTGCTGGCATTTAAGCCCCCCTTGCAACCCGTGCACAGAGACTAAACGCCCGCACTCTAAAAACTCTTTTACCATTCGTCAATCAATCTCAACCGCGACCTTTTCGTCCACGCGGTTGGCAGCCGAGCGTACGAGGGTACGGATAGCCTTGGCTATGCGCCCCTGCTTACCTATGACACGCCCCATATCGCCGGGAGCGACATGCAGATGATAGACGACCACGCCCTCGTCGTCGGGCGCATCCTTGGTCACCGTGACGGCATCCTTTTCATCCACAAGCCCCTGTGCTATGAGCACTATAAGCTTCTCCATATTGTTCTCCTTAGATTAGATAACGCCGTTTTTCTTCAGTATGGACTTGACGGTATCTGTAGGCTGTGCGCCGTTCTTTATCCACTGGCGCGCTTTCTCCTCGTCAATCTTTACAACTGCCGGGTCTTTAGTCGGATCGTAGTAGCCGACCTCCTCGATGAACTTACCGTCTCTGGGATAACGTGAATCCGCTACTACTATGCGGTAAAAGGGTGCTTTCTTTGCTCCCATTCTGCGAAGCCTAATCTTAACTGCCATGTGTGTACTTCCTTTCGTTTATAGAAAAATGTATCTTATAAGGTTATTACCTTATGAAACCGTTTTTTGGGTTAGCAGCCATACTTCTCACCCCTTACATCGAGAACCCCGGCGGCAATCCAGGCATACCACGCCGCCCCTTCTTACCGCCGCCGAACTGCTTCATAAGCTTCTGCATCTGCTCTAACTGCCGTAAAAGCCTATTCACATCCTCGACAGACGTACCCGAACCGGCGGCAATCCTCCGTTTTCTGCTGGGGTTTATAAGCGATGGATTAGCCCGCTCCTTATTGGTCATGGACTGTATCATCGCCTCAACAATGACAAACTGGCGTTCGTCTATGTCCTCGTCCTTAATCTTTCCCGCAACGCCGGGAATCATATTCATAATCTGCGACAGGGGTCCCATCTTTCTTAGCTGTCTCATCTGGTCGAGCAGATCGTTCATGTCAAACGAGCCCTTTTTCAGCTTACGTTCAAGCTCCTCCGCCTTTTTCTCGTCAGACTCGGACTGCACCTTGTCAATAAGTGTGAGCAAATCACCCATGCCGAGGATTCGTGATGCCATTCTGTCCGGATAGAACTGCTCTAAATCGGGGAGCTTCTCGCCCGTACCCGAAAACTTTATGGGCTTGCCGGTCACCGCCTTAATAGACAGAGCCGCGCCTCCTCTGGTATCACCGTCTAGCTTTGTAAGTATCACGCCGTCTATACCCAGCGCCGCATCAAAGGCCTCTGCAACATTGACTGCGTCCTGACCGGTCATGGAATCCACCACCAGAAGTATCTCGTGGGGGGTGACGGTCTTTTTAATATCCTTCAGCTCATCCATGAGCTCCTCATTTATGTGCAGACGCCCCGCTGTGTCAATAAGAACCACATCATGTCCGTGATCCTTAGCATAGCCTAACGCCTCCTTGGCTGTGCTGACCGGGTTTTGCGTACCCCGCTCGAATACAGGTACGCCCGCCTTTTCACCCACGACCTGCAACTGCTGTATAGCAGCCGGACGGTAGATATCACACGCCACGAGAAGCGGGCGCTTGCTCTGCGCTTTTAGCATGTAGGCAAGCTTCGCGGCATGTGTTGTTTTACCCGCACCTTGAAGTCCGCACATCATAATGACGGTGGGAGGGCGGGAGGAGAAGTTTATTCTGGCTGATGCAGTACCCATGAGTGCCGTCAGCTCGTCATTTACTATCTTAATGACCTGCTGTGCGGGGGTAAGGCTCTCGAACACCTGTGAGCCTATACACTTCTCGGTCACGCTTGCGACAAAGCTCTTGACAACCTTATAGTTTACGTCCGCTTCCAAAAGAGCCATACGCACCTCGCGCATAGCTTCCTTGACATCGGTTTCACCTAGCTTGCCCTTCGACTTCAACCGGCGAAACGCCGCCGAAAGCTTGTCCGAGAGAGATTCAAACGCCATATCCTAAACAGGGTGGTTATTCCCTTACTCCTAACTGTGATAGTTTATCGGTAAGATCAATTATCTGAGAAAGCTTTTGTGTTATATCCCTTCGCGCACCGAATCTAAGATTAACCTCCTCGACCTCGTGAGCTAGCTGCTCTATCTGCGAAAGCCCGTCACGCACACGGAAAAAGAGCTTGGCTATACCTAGCTTCTCCTCCATCTCAAACATGGTCATCTCGCCGCGCTTGATGGAGTCGCGCACACCTTGCCTTGTTATACCGGCAATGTCGGCAATCTCGGACAGGGACAAATCCTCGTTATAATAAAGCTCGCATACCTCTTTCTGCTTATCGGTCAGTATATCGCCGTAAAAGTCCAGAAGATATGATACCGCCAGATTCTTGTCCGCCACTGCGACCCCTCCTGTGCGTGAAGTAGTATCACTTTACAGTATTATACTATACTGTCATTCCTCTGTCAAGTCTTTTTTCTTTACATCTATGCTGGAAATGTCTGGGTCGGTTATTATAACGTCCGATTTAGTGCGCTTTGAATCCTCACGGATACTGGTAACAGAGCGCAAAAGGGTATAAATCACCGCAAAGGTGGGAACAGCCAGCACCATGCCGACAAACCCAAACAATCCGCCGCCCACAACAATCGAAAAGATAACCCACAGCCCAGACAGTCCAATAGAGTTTCCCACTATCCTAGGAACTAGGATGTTTCCGTCTATCTGTTGCAGCACAATAATAAATATAATAAACCAGAGCGCCTTTATGGGGTCTGCCATGAGCACAATAAATGCCGCCGGCACCGCTCCGATAATAGGACCGAACATGGGTATGACGTTTGTAACACAGACGATTACACTAATAAGGAGTGCAAACGGAATGTTAAGAAGCGATGTACCGATAAAGCAGAGCGTTCCGACAATTATAGCATCCGTGAGCTGACCGGTAATGTAGCCGCCAAAGGTGCGGTTTGCGCTGGCCGCTATAAAGGATACATTTTTATATGCCCGCTCGGGCAGAAACGCCTTAGCTATTCGGTTTATCTGGGATAAAAGCCGCTCCTTACCGGACAAAAAGTAGATAGAGATAAAAAAACCTATGATAATATTATAGAGATTGCCTGTAAGGGCGGTAAAAAAGTTGATAAGATAGGGAGAGACAAATGTTACGATATCGCTTAATCGTTCGGGCAGAGAAAGCCACAGCTTTTCCATCTCGGCAGAGAAAAGCTCCTCAATCCCAAGACTTACAATGGTCCTGTTTAAAAAGTTATACACCGTCAGTGCATATGAGCGGGAGTTGTTGACAAGTGTGGTTAGACTGTCCACCAGCTGCGGGATGACAAACCACAGTATGACAGATAAAAAGATGAGAAACAAAATATATGTGATGGTGATAGACAGATACTTTTTGAGCTTGTATGACATAACTCGCTTGGTTTTTATCTTGTTTAACAGAAACACCAGATACTTGTAGAGACGGTTTAATACGAAGGCAAACGCCACGGCATAATAAAACGGCGTAAGTATACCGTTTATCATCTGAAAAAACGAGATTATATTCTGGATGTTCATAACTATGAGCACCATCAGCCCGCCGTAGGTAATCGGCCAGAACCAGTTTCCCAGAAAGCGTTTGTTCATTTATTACCCTCCCTTTTTAATTATGTAGGCTGTCTCAACCTCTCGGTGAGGATATTAAGATCCTGCTCCACCAGCGGACGATTGTTAGGATTTCTAAGGATTGCCGCCGGATGGAACGTACCCATAAAGAGGTACTGCCCCTTCTCGTAGAAGCGTCCATGGTCGCGTGTGACCTTGTAGTCCTTGCCTATGAGCCGCTCCGCCGACACCCGCCCGACACACAATATCACCTTTGGTTTAATTATAAGCACCTGACGGCGCAGATATTCGATACACTGCATGACCTCCGGCTCTAACGGGTCACGGTTTCCCGGCGGACGGCACTTGACAATGTTAGTGATGTAGAAGTCCCTCTCGCGTAAAAGCCCCGCATTACCTAGCATCTCGGTCAAGAGCATCCCGCTCCTGCCTACGAACGGCTCGCCCTTTATATCCTCCTGCTCCCCCGGCGCTTCCCCGACAAGCATTAAATCCGCTTCCGGGTTACCGGCACCAAACACCACCTGTGTACGTGTTCGGCACAGCTCGCAGTCTGTACAGGATAGGCACTTCTCTCTCAGCTTATTAAGCACCTAGAGCTCACCCCTTTAACACCAGCGTACATACGGCATCATTCTCACCAATACCGCACACACCGGTAAGACATTCGCGGATGCTCTCGTCTGTCACTGCTTTGCCTTGCTCTGTAAGATAGTATTTTACTGCATATTTTATACCCTTGCAGATATTTACCGGCTCTATACCATTTTCTATGCACATATAAGCTGCTCCCACAAGACGGTCGTCACGTTGAAGCTTTCTCACCGGGTCATTGATTATGCGCTTTACCGTATCACCCAGCTTCACATTACCAAAACGGTGCAGAAGATCCTCTACATGGGCATTAAGCTCGTCAAACGAATAGCTGTAGGCCGCAGACAGAGCCTTTGCACTCTCCATCATGGCATCCCTCGTAACCGTTCTTATACGCTCATCGTTTATCGCGGATGCGATAGTCGTGTGCTCTGTACCCTCCGCCAGATATCCGCACACAGCGTGACCCATGTTGTGGATATAGAGCTTGCGTTTAAGGTAAAAGGAGAATGGGGAATATGGTACAAGGTTCTCGATATGGGGGATAGCTCCCTTGAACGCATCCCTATCCACCGGCAGACGGTCATAGCTCTCCACCCGCACCATGAGAGGGTCGGTGCGCTCCTCAGGCGGGATGACAGGCACCATTCGCCCTATGGAGGTCTCCACCAGCCCCAGATGGGGGGACAAGCGCTCGTACTCCTCCTTACCTATCGTGTCTATTATAATATGTCTTATTTTTTCGTCCGCATTCATGAGGTTCTCGCAGATTAAAAGGTCGAGTGTGGCGTTCTTATCCCGCTCAAGCTTTAGCTTAAGGGCATTTACTATGTTTGGGACGATGAACTTTAATATATTCGCACCCACACAGCACGCCATTGTCTCACACCCGGCTATAGTCTCCGCGACTTTTATATTATCCCTGCCGTCCACAGCGAAGACATGCTCCACCAACTGCCGTTTTGCGTTTTCTCCGACTATATCGATATAATAAGAGCCGCTTTTATTGATGGCATCCACAACCTCCATGTTTACATCGATAAACGTCACCGCATAGCCCGCACCCGCGAATACCGGCGCAATAAACCCGCGTCCGATGTTACCCGCTCCGTATATGACAGCCTTTTTCATCTTCAAGCTTACTTCCTCTACTTTATAATCCAAATTAACCCGCACCGCAGCATTTCTTATATTTCTTGCCGCTGCCGCAGGGACAGGGATCGTTTCTCCCGACCTTGTCTTTTTTGACCACCGTTTTAGATACACTGTCGTCCCCGCCGGTATCTGCGGGCTTTGCCACCTGTTCGCGCTTTACCTCCTCGCCCTTACGAAGCTGTACCGTGAGAATAAGCCGGGTGGTCTGCTCCTTAATAGATCTTATCATCTCGTCAAACATGTCGTGACCCTCGGTGCGGTACTCTATAATGGGGTCGCGTTGTGCGTAGGCACGAAGATATATCCCCCGCTTTAGCTCCTCCATGGCATCTATGTGATCCATCCAGTGGGTGTCCACCGCACGCAAGAGTACAAACCGCTCAATCTCTCGCATGACATCAAATCCGAATTCCTGCTCCCTGTGCTCATAAAGGTTCATCGCCCGCTCTATTAGCTCATCTCTTATCAGCTCTTTCTCGGCATTTTCAAGCTGCTCACGGTCAAAACGGTAGTCATCCCTTGTGGTTAGGATGTTGAGATAGGTATCGCGAAGCCCCTCCAGATTCCAGTCGTCATGCACATCGGTGTCCGACAGGAAGGTGCTTACAGTATCGGCGATATTGTCCTTTATCATCGATATAATATTGTCCTTGATGTTCTCGCCGTCCAATACCTTGTCGCGCTGGGTGTATATAAGCTCGCGCTGATGATTCATTACATCATCAAACTTTAACACGCTTTTACGAATAGAGAAGTTCCGCCCCTCCACCTTTGCCTGCGCATTCTCGATAGAGCCTGTGAGCATACGATTTTGTATGGGGGTGCTGTCGTCCAGACCCAGTGTACTCATTATTGCCTGTACCCGCTCGCCGCCGAACAGGCGCATGAGATCGTCCTCTAACGAGATATAGAAGCGGCTCTCTCCGGGGTCACCCTGACGCCCCGAACGCCCTCGGAGCTGGTTGTCGATACGCCGCGACTCATGCCGCTCTGTACCTATGATAAAGAGACCCCCTGCTGCTCTAACCTTTTCTGCTTCTGTCTCTATGTGCTTTTTATACTCCTCGAACAGCTCATAGTAGCGTTTTCGTGCCGATATAAGCTCCTCGTCGTCCGTGTGGAAGTGCTCGCTGACCTGATAGATAAGCTCCTCTGCCACATCCTCCTTAGCCAGCTGAACCTTTGCCATAAACTCCGCATTACCGCCTAAAAGAATGTCGGTACCGCGCCCCGCCATATTCGTAGCTATGGTGACCGCGCCAAACTTACCCGCCTGTGCGACTATCTCGGCTTCTTTCTTGTGGTACTTGGCATTGAGCACCTCATGCTTAATACCCTTGCGCTTTAGCATGGATGAGAGAAGCTCCGACTTCTCGATGGACACCGTACCCACAAGAACCGGCTGTCCCTTTTCGTGACAGGAGATAATCTGCTCAATAACTGCCTCATACTTGCCGTTTTCAGTCTTAATTATTACATCCGGATGGTCTACGCGTATCATGGGACGGTTTGTCGGAATCTCCACTACATCCAGCTTATAGATCTCGCGGAACTCCTCCTCCTCGGTGAGCGCTGTACCTGTCATACCCGACAGCTTCTTATAAAGCCTAAAAAGGTTCTGGAATGTTATAGTGGCAAGCGTCTTGCTCTCGCGCTCCACCTTAACGCCCTCTTTTGCCTCAATCGCCTGGTGCAGACCCTCATTATAGCGTCTGCCAATCATGAGCCGCCCTGTGAACTCGTCTACTATGAGCACCTGTCCGTCCTTGACCACATAGTCTACATCCCGCTCCATTATACCTCTGGCCTTTATGGCTTGGTTTATATGGTGCAGAAGCTGCATGTTCTCGGCTTCCGACAGATTTTCCACGCCGAAATGTCCCTCGGCCTTCTTAATGCCGCTGGGGGTGAGGGTGGCGGTCTTGGCCTTTTCGTCCACGATGTAGTCGCCCTCTATGTCGTCATGCTCCACCTTGTCGTCTAGCTCTGTGACCTTGGTGCGGCGAAGCCCCGCTGCGAAGCGGTCAGCCTTGGCGTACATATCTGTGGATTTATCCCCTGCACCCGATATGATGAGTGGGGTACGCGCCTCGTCTATGAGAATCGAGTCCACCTCGTCCACTACGGCAAAGTAAAACGGACGCTGAACCTTGTTCTCCTTATATGTGACCATGTTGTCACGGAGGTAATCAAAGCCTATCTCGTTGTTTGTCGCATAGGTGACATCCGCGCCGTAGGCAGCCTTCTTTTCTTCGTTTGTCTGACCGTGAGCGATAAGCCCGACAGAAAGACCCAGAAACTTGAAGATACGCCCCATCCACTCGCTCTGAAACTTAGCCAGATACTCGTTTACCGTGACGATGTGCGCCCCCTGCCCGGTGAGGGCATTGAGGTATGCAGGCAAAACAGCGGTGAGCGTCTTGCCCTCACCCGTCTTCATTTCGGCGATACGCCCCTGGTGCAGTACAATGCCGCCGATGAGCTGTGACCTAAAGGGACGGTTCGAGATTACACGGTCGGCAACCTCACGCACGACGGCAAAGGCTTCCGGGAGGATATCATCTAAGGTCTCTCCCTTTTGCAGCCTTTCCTTAAACTTGGGAGTGAAAGCGGCTAACTGCTCGTCCGAAAGAGAACGCATT
>CAYSTR010000085.1:0-8878 GCA_964433745.1 uncultured Oscillospiraceae bacterium
CCTGCGGACTAGGATATGAGGGTGGCTTTGTAGAAAGGCTGGAAACCGGCACATACCTTGCGCACGTTGTTGAGCATGTCATTTTAAACATCCAAAACACGCTGGGCTTTGACGTAAAGTACGGTAAAACCCGCCTTAATAAAGAACCGTCACAATACTACCTCGTGTACGAATATGAAAACGAGGTGTGCGCTCTGGAATGCAGTAAAGCGGCTGTCTATATTCTAAACCTGTTTATAGACGGTGTGGATGTGCAGGTGAGCGAGTTTTTAGATTATCTAAGAAAGATAGCTATCGAGACAGAGCTAGGGCCCAGCACCTCTGCTATCGTAAACGAGGCCAAAAGACGCGGTATCCCCATAACGAGAATCGGTTATGAAAGCCTAGTAAGATTGGGTTACGGCAAATACTCAAAGGTCATAGAATCTACCCTCACCGACTCCACCTCGTGTATTGCCGCAGATATATCCTCCAATAAACAGCTGACAAAATCCATTTTGGACGACCACAACATCCCCGTACCATACGGTAAGGTGGTATATTCCGAGATGTCCGCCGTCAGCTCCGCTCGAAAGATTGGATTTCCTGTTGTGGTAAAACCGTTTAACGGCAATCAAGGCAAGGGAGTTCACATAAACATCACAAACGAGCAGGAGGTCATGGATGCTTTTCGTGACGCCTCCCGCATAGGATCTGGTGTTATTGTCGAGAAGTTTGTAGAGGGTAATGACTATCGTATACTCGTTGTCGGAGGTAAGGTGAGCGCCGTTGCCATGCGTGTGCCCTCGTCTGTTAAAGGAGACGGCAAGCATAACATAAAAGAGCTTGTTGATATTATCAACTGTGATCCTCTAAGAGGTGAGGATCACGAAAAGCCGCTGACAAAGATACGTCTTGGAGCTACTGAACGCGGTGTTCTACAGAAAAAGGGCTTGGACGAAAGCTATGTTCCCGGTAAAAATGAGATTGTATGTCTCCGGGAAAACGGCAACATCAGTACAGGCGGTACAGCCGTGGACTGCACCGACATCATCCATCCCGACAATGCAGAATATGCCATAACCGCCGCCAGAGCATTGGGAATTGATATAGCCGGTATCGATATGGTAGCAAAGGATATCTCCCAATCCATTCATGAAACAGGCGGAGCAATTATAGAGGTCAACACCGCACCGGGCATACGTATGCACCTATACCCTACAAAGGGTAAGGCAAGAAATGTGGCAAAGGATATAGTAGATGTGCTGTTTCCCGACAGATACATGCGTTTTCCCATCGTCTCGGTCACCGGGACAAACGGAAAAACCACAACTGTGCGTCTTATCTCTCATGTCCTAAAAAGCATCGGACACACCGTCGGTATGACGAGCACATCCGGTACATTTGTTGACGGACGTTGTATAGCAAAGGGAGATCATTCCGGTCCTCGCAGTGCAAAATCATTGCTTGAAAACAAACAGATTGACTGTGCAGTGCTGGAGACCGCAAGAGGCGGCATATTAAGGCAGGGACTGGGATATGATTTAGCCGATGTCGGTATCATAACAAACATCGCAGACGATCATCTGGGGCTTGACGGCATAGAGACACTGGAGGATCTAACGTTTGTGAAGTCCCTCGTTGCAGAAGCCGTAAAGCCTAAAGGAGCGGCAATACTAAATGCACAAGACACTATGACTGCCGCAATTCTCCCGCGTGTGCGTTCTCGTGTTATATTATTCTATCGTGACATAAATGAGGTAAAGGTACCCATACGCGAAGATGATATAGTCGTGTGTGCCGAGGACGGATTTATCACTGTCAAGGACGGAAAAAAATCCAAGCATCTTGTGCGGATAAGCGATATCCCCATCACACAAAACGGCATGATTACGTGTAACATCGAAAATTGTCTGGCTGCCACAGCCGCTTTGTATGCGCTTAGAGTACCGACTTCTGACATAAAGCGCGGACTGACAAGCTTTACGGAAAACAAGGGACGTTTTCAGATGTTTGACCTTAAAGAATTTAAAGTGCTTCTGGACTATGCACACAACGAAGCCGGATATGAGCAGATAGCGGGATTTTGCCGCAATACAAAGCACAACCAGCTAATCGGTGTGATAGGAATGCCAGGTGACCGTCCCGACCGCGCAGTCAAGGCGGTGGGAAAGCTTTCGTCCGGAGTATTTGACGCTATCTACATCAAGGAGGATATAGATACACGAGGACGAAAACCGGGAGAGCTTAGTAATATCCTCTATGATACCCTCATGGAACAACACTATGACCCCGAACGGATAATGAAAACCCCCGACGAGGTGTCCGCACTCAGTATGGCTATGAGCAACGCCCATTCGGACGATTTAATAGTAGTGCTGTACGAGCAACTGGATCCGCTAACCGAGCTTATCAACTCATATGCTCACAGCTGTGACGATATAAACCCATCAGCTCATTCATACAGACATTAATAAAAGCCGTTATTACCCATTTATTCGGGGTAATAACGGCTTTTAACACTACTTACATCAATCCCAGCTTATCAGAATAGTCAAGATACATCTTCACACTCTCTGCCGGTACATTCCATGGAATGTGATTACCTATACTCATGGCATATCCATTGGAATACTCTGCTGTCTCTACCATTCCCTCCACCATCTTTCTTATGGCGTCGGAATCCTTCGTCAGCAGTATGCGGTTGTCCCCCTCCCCTGCCAAAAACAGGTCGGGATATTTTTTCGCTATCCTTCTAAAATCCGTATACGGTTCTGTAATAATACCGTCCACACCGCACGCCACAAGATTGTCCACACAGTCGTCCGCACAGCCGTCAGTTGTAAAGAATACCTTCTTCCCTGCCGCTTTGACAATACTAAAAAACTCCTCATACCGCGGATATATGTACTTGTTCATCCATTCCGGAGAACACACCATACCGCGGGTCAGACAGATATCGTCATGACAATACACGAACTTATACGGAAGCTTTGCAAAAGCGGTGAACTCTCTGCGGTTAAGCTCGGCAAACTCGTCCATCACCCGCTCGAATCTTTCGTCCAGACAACATGCGAGAAACAGCTCCCACCCGAACGACAAAAGCGGCCACATAAACATCGTATTATAGCATCCCGCACCGGCGGTCGATTCCTCCTCCAGAACCGGAGGAATACCATCATTACAGAAGAACCTATATATACTTTCCACAGATGAAAAATCCCTGTTATCAACTACATGCGGCCAGCTACTAAAGTTAGGATGTTTAAGAGGCGAAAAGGACAGCACATCCTCCTCATCCTTAAAGTAAGCCTCGCCATGCTGCCATGTTGCCGTAGCGCCCGCTCCCCATCGTGTGACATGTGCGTCCTTGTCCGCACCGTCCTTATCCCATTTATCGACAGGTTCATCGCTCTCAGGAATCGACAGAGCAAGCTGCGGATAGAGTTCATTCATCCTTATTCTGCACTGTCTGGGGTGCTTGTAGTAATCAATACCTGTAAGCTCACATTCTGCGTCTGGGTTCGACCAAAACTCATAGTGCGGAAGTCTTTTAGGTCTTTGCGCCGTCATTGCCTTATAGAGGTTATTACTGCTCATACAATGCTCCTTACAATAGTTTTCCTTTTATACTATAGCTGTTCCCAGCCAAAAGATTAAGGACAAAAGATCCGCCGACAGATGTATTATCCATATCCTTTCCTGTCAGCACACTGTTTTGAAGCTCCGGGAGGTATAGATTTAATGTACAATCGGTGCTGCAGTTTATTGTAGCATTGATATATCCGTTTTCTACAAATATATCGACTGTACCATATGGAAAATAAAGGTTTTTTGCCCTAATATTTTTTAACCGCTTCGGGAGAGCCGGGAGAATACGGAGATTATTTTTATAGGAGTATATAATCATCTCTTGAATAGCGTTAACAACCCCCAAAAGAGCATCCAGCTGTACCGGTGCAAAGCTTCCTATATCAAGGGACAGCCCCATCATACGCCAATCGTTATGAAGAGTAAACATATTATTCAAAAGGCAGCAGCGGGTGAGTGTATCAATACAGCCCAGCGCCTTTTCCGCCTGCCCCATGCGGACATATATAGATGACATGTGTGCCAATGACCATCCGCTCTGGCTTCCCAGAATCCGCTTATCGACAGCTCGCTTAAACGCCTCAACCATATCCTCATCAGAGCGGTCAGCATACTCATGTCCGGGAAATACAGGAAAAATATGAGACAGATGTCTATGCTCATAGTTGTCCTCGAGGCGTTCGTCCATCCATTCCCTTATATCACCATCGGGATTTTTCTGATACTCCGGAATCGCCGCTAGGATCCCCCTCCAGCAGGCAAGACGGTCAGCGTGTTCTCCTGTGTACTCACATATCTCGGTAAAGTGCGTAAAGAACTCCTTTAGGATAGCAATATCCATTGTAGCATTTACGGTGGTGGGGTTATCATGGTCATACCGCATCTTTTCACCCGGCTTCTTCATGAGGTTAGCTGGTGTATTTTCGGGAGAAACAGACGGATAAAACTTAACCTTACCATTATCATACGTGAGATAATCCTCATAAAACAAAGCTGTCTCATACATAAATGGGATAATTTCTGATTTTACTATCTCATCATCCTTATAGTAGGAGAAATAATCATAAAAGTGGTTGGATATCCATCCGGCGGCAGATACCCAATTGACAATGACAGGCACTACCTGACTGTTGTGCCCCACTCCCTTTGTCGTACCGGCTGGTATGTATATCCCTCGGCAACCGTAGACATTTCTAGCATTGATACGAAATTGGTCCATCATACTAAAGAAGTAGTGTATGAGCGGACGGATAAACTCTGTGAGCCCCCCTGTCGGCACATGCCAATAAGACATCTGCACATTCTCATTAGCCATTATATGTACCCAGACAAGCCGGTAGTCTCCGTGCCATAGTCCGTATAAAGGGAACGGCAGACCGTTTTCATGCACACCCGAAATAAAGAGGTATCGACCAAATTTCCACAGCTTTTCTAAAAGCTCTGTACTGGCCTCTTTCTCGTATGCCTCTAATAGAAGCTCCTCGTTTGAGCGCTTATTCTCCTCCCCGAACGAGATTGTGGTGCGCCCCATTAAGTCATGATGAAGCGGCGCATGTTCTGAAAACAGCTCTTCATATGATTTTTTAACCGTATTAAGCCTCGATACCGCCTCTGTCCGTGCGCTTACCCGTTCCGGTTTATTGGCAAAGGTTACAAGCATAAGCTCCGCAAAGGAAGCGTCTTTTATAGTGAGAATATTGTCTGCTACACATACTTCTCCGTCACAGGCATGGAGCTTCATACACACTCCGTAATAGTCGCCGTCGTCGTTTTGAGCTGAATATGTAAGAACACCATTTTCGTAGGTTTTCAGAAGAGTAGGAAGTGTCTCTTCCCTCTTTTTCTTGGAGGCTTCACTGTCTATATCATAAAAAATCAATGATAAATCAAGCGATAGTATACTCTCACTGCAAGAAAGCTTTATAGCAGTAACATCCTCGGCTCTGGATACAAACATCCTTCTATTAAAAAGCACATTGTCCATATGATATTCAAGCGATATTTCCGCATTGTCCATATCCAATGAGCGGCGATAATGCGAAAAAACCGTCTCATGATGCAGTTTAATATCTAACGCACAAAGCGAACTGGGATAGGCTAAGTGGGTTTTATAGCCTGTTTCATTTAATGCCTCGGATGTAATTGGATCAGCAAGAGTAAATTCACCTTTTTCCAGATGCTCCCTCGTCCGTGAAACTGCTCCCTCACACACAGGCGGAACCTCATTGCAGCCCCACTGCCAGAGGTCGCATCGATTAATGAGCACAGTATCGTGCTTTACTCCCCCGAAGTGCAGTATTCCAGTAAGACCGTTTCCCGCTGGGGTCGCTTCTCTCCATAGCTCACCGCACCATGAAGCGGGGGTCTTCATATAATAGCCGTTGATTGTCTGTTTTTCGCTCATTTACATTTCCTCCGATTAAATATATTTGACAATTTTTATAAATTATATTAGAATAAATATATGGATTAGATACATCCTTACAAATCTAAAATGAATAGCAAAGCGGTTGGAAAACGAAACCACGCTGTTTCATTTATTTATTTTGTATTAGATTGGAGCGTGGACATAAAAATGAAAAGAATAGCAAAGCTTTTTTATAAAAAGTTAAATACATATAAAATGCTTCGTACTCTGTCCATTCCGCATAAGGTAAAATCAAAAAAGAGCAGGCTTTTTGTTAGCTTTTTCTTTTCATACTTAATAATAGTTCTTATCTCTGTCACCGCAATGCTGACGATAGTTGCCCGAAATAAATCAGATATTGAAAAGGCTCTGTACGAGGCAAACAGTAAGCTGCTTGTTCAAACAAGCCAGAGTCTTGACAGCTTTTTTCCCATGCTAAAAAAGATAGCTGACCAACAAACATATAATACAACCATTCGCAGAATGTCTGTGTTAAAAGAGAAGCTTACATATAAAAATGCCTATCTTCTCTTACAGGCGTTAAACAGCGTAAAGATAAATCTGGGGATGAATGATCAGCTCATAAAGGGATATTACATCATCTTCAACAATCTAGATGTCGTGGTCACCCCTGAATCGGCATATATAAATACCGAGGATTTTTATCGCGACTATATCAATAAAAGAGATAGTTCAATGTACAGCCACTGGCGGGATACACTCACAGGCAACCGTCACATGCGCTTGATACTTTCGGATTTTCCCTTTACCATGTGGGAAAACAGACAGAGTGTTATCTCGGTTATACACACGATAACTGTCGATATCTTTGACAATAGAAATAATGCTCAGCTCGTGTTTTTGCTCGATACAAAGCAGTTATCACAGATGTTTGACCTATTAAACGAAAACACAAACGGCGAGTATGCGATATTTGACAGTCTCTCTGAAAAGATAGTATACGAGAGTAATGACGGCGTTTATGAGCGTATAAAAAGCAGTGTCAACCCACTGGCATCTAACCAAATAAGGACGAGCTACTACTCACCCGACACAGGGCTTGAGTATGTCTCCATGTGTTCAAATAACTCTGTAGCACTGGTAATGGGAAATATAAACAGTATATCCACCCTAATTCTGCTGTTGACGAGTGTATTTCTATTGTGTATGGCAGTTTTGCTTGCTTATCGTTTTTTCTCTCCAATGTGGCATGTTATGGAGTTTATTTATGCTGGTGAACCCATGAATCCCGGTATCTCAAGATACAATCAAGTAATGAATATGGTTAAGAATGTAATTGTACAAAACCGAAGCTACGATGATATTCTCAAACAAAACAAAACAGCACTCCGCGGGTTTTTATACCAGATGGTTGTGTTAAAGCTGTTTTTCAGTGTGGACGAACTGGAGCGAATGGCTGTTTTAACCGGTATAAAAAGCTCCTCAGACAGATATCTGCTTATATTAATAGGCTCTATGAAAAGAAAAAATACCGATATAGAGCTTGAAAGATACCTTGACATGGCAAATATAATACTACAGGATATGTTGGGCTTTGACACTTATCTATACGGGATAAATAATAGCTGCGCAGGCTTTATTCTACCCTCGTATATAGACGAAACAGAGATTCGTGAGGAAAAAACCTCCGTCTTTTTCCAGAGATTCTTCAGCTCTCTCTCTGAGGAGGACAAGAAAATGATATGTGTATGTTACACCGGAGAGGGATGTAAGCTAGAGCAGGTACATGAGGTTTACCTTAAACTAAAGTCCCAAGTGCTCTCCGGTTCATATGGCATTTTAGAAGAACAGGTACCCGAAACAGACGGTAGACAATTCTTTAGAATAGAACAAGAGCTAAAGCTCATGAATCTGATCCAGTCCGGTCAGTCGGACAAGGCGGTGGAGATGCTTTCATCCATTAACCGTCAGATAGAAACCGCAGAAGAGCAGCAAAGGTATTACCTCTCATTAATTAACACATATACCCGCATACCTCATACCGAAAAGCGTGACGATCTATTTCTTCGTATTGTCCAGCTAAAACCTAACTCAAACGGTGTTGAAACAGAGTTAAACGCTATATTCGATGAGCTTTTGTCCGCATTCGGAAGTGCTGCTTGTGAGATGTCCGCCGAACGTACACCTCTTGAAGACAAAGTGCGGGAGCTAATCGGAAAAAGCTATCATGATGACCAGTTATCAGTCGCCATGCTGGCAGAAAAGCTTGGTATGAGCGAATCATATCTGTCTACCGCATTTAAGAAAAAAACCGGGCAGAGACTGTCGGATTATATCGAGGATATTCGCATACATAAAGCATACGAGCTTCTTTTATCCCAATCGGTTACCATTAACAATGTCGCTCATGCCGTTGGGTACAGTAATGATCAGTCATTCCGCCGTGCCTTTAAGCGCAAGCTGGGATTTTCGCCGTCCCAAGCAAAATCAGACCGGGAATTTACCCCTTCAGCGCCCCAATCATAATGCCCTTGACAAAATGCTTTTGTACTAGCATGTACCCCACAACTAAAGGAGCACTGGCAAGCACAATAAGAGAATATTTTATAGATTCAGCCAGATTACGCATATCGTTAAGCTGTGTCTGGGACATGGTATCCATTATCATGTTTGCAGCGTTTGTATTTTTTAGAGATGTCATCTCATTCATAATAAGAATTTCTCTCAAAAATATCTGCAAAGGAAAAAATTTCCTGTCAGTAAGGTAGATAAATGCGTTAAAATAGGCATTCCAATAACCAACGGCGTAAAACAGGATGTTAACAGCTATGATGGCTTTCGACAATGGAATGACCATAGAAACAAGAAACCTAAAGTCGTCGCAACCGTCAATCTGCGCAGACTCTAAAAGCTCTGTCGGGATATTGCTCTGGAAGAATG
>CAYSTR010000086.1:0-8864 GCA_964433745.1 uncultured Oscillospiraceae bacterium
AGCGGCGATAAATCCCAGCACCATGAGCGGGAGCACACTGCACAGGGCGAATACAAGGGTGTTTTGCACCGAGCGGATAAACGTCTTGTCGTTCATAAGGCGTATGTAGTTTTTTAACCCCACAAAGTCCCGCGTCGCAAGGTCGTAGCTTGTGAAGCTGTCTAAGAGATTTCTTAGAATGGGGTACATTACAAATATGAGAAAAAACAGGAAAAAGGGAATCAGCATGACATACGCCGACAGAGCGTCGCTTCTCGCGATGCTTTTTTTGCGCATAAGCTGATCCCCCTTTTGTGGTTAAGGCTGTGGGACATTTAGTCCCTTACATATCTTTTTGCAAAGCGCCTCAGCAATTTCCGTGTGCCTTGTAATAGCATCCAAGCCGCCTTTTAATGGATTTATCCAGATGGAATGGTTTCCGCCCTCCCTAGCTAGGGTGCATCCGTTTACCCTGAGATGCCGTAATAGGTCACTGCGCTTCAAGGCAAAACCACTTCTCTCTTGACGGCGTATTCAGGAAGTGACTTTAGCAGTGCCTCTTTTTTATACTCAAGAATAAGCTTTACTGATTCATACAGACTTTCGAGGGCTTCATCCTGTGTACGCCCCTGTCCGTTTGCACCGTCAACCTCTGCACAGTAAGCGATAAACCAGTCTCCGTCTTTTTCGACTACAGCGGTTATTGTATACATAATATCACCCCTATGTATACAGTATACCCAGTTTGCTATAAAAAGTCAATCGGTCTTATCCTGCTATCTCATCCAATAAAGCAGCTTGTGCATCGGTCAGAGCTTTAGCTGCGGCGGTGTCACCGTAGAGGACAGCTTGAACTGTTTCGTTGCGGATACGCTGAAAAGCGGCTGCCCAGGTGGTACGCGGCATACCGATACCCACCGATACGCACTCGGCGCGGACAGCGTTCAGCGGGTCTAGCGCCTTAAACGCCTCTACCTGCGAGCTTCTTGTAACCGGGATATTGAGTACCTTTGCGCGGTTTAGCACCTCGTCCTTGGAGAGGGCCTGCTCGATGAACATAAACGCTTCATCCGGATTTTTACAGGTGCTGCCGATGAACAGCATGTTACAACCAGAGAATGTAGCGGAGGTGGTCTTTTTGGGGGGCAGTGCGATAGCTACCTTGCCCTCAAAGTCCGGATTTTTGAGCATGGGGGTGAGCGCGACATTGTTTATGAGTGTCATAGCGGCGTTGCCGTTTATAAAGGGGTTTACCTCGTTTGAGTTGTAGGGGATGTTGACCTCGCCGATAAAGCTCTTTAGAAACTCGAACGCCTCTGCCTTTTCGGGCGTGTCAAAGGTGGGGTTTAAATCCTTGTCAAAGTATGTACCGCCGTTTGTAAAGGTGAACACATCAAACTCAACAAAGTTGCCTGCCGACATGGGGAATGCAAAGCCGGCGCGGGTGATGACGTTCTTCTCTTTTACGGTGAGCTTTCTTGCATATTCAGCCAGCTCGTCCCAGGTGGCGGGGGGAGCGGCGAGACCTGCTTCTTCAA
Source organism: uncultured Oscillospiraceae bacterium (assembly GCA_964433745.1). Taxonomy (GTDB): domain Bacteria; phylum Bacillota; class Clostridia; order Oscillospirales; family Ruminococcaceae; genus CAYSTR01. The sequence continues at coordinate 1,518 of CAYSTR010000086.1, forward strand.
ACAAATCGGTGCGGTATGCAAAGACGAAGGGGGTAGTGGAATATGCCAGTCCGTACACCTCGTCTTTATATGTTCCATTGGCGAGGACGCTCTTCATGATATCGTCCTTACCCTCCCAGTTATTGAAGTAGCTGGTGATGGCGGAGTAGTTGCCCGCCTCAACGCGTGCCGCTACGGACATGATACCGTGTCCGATAAGGTCGGGACCCATACCGGCGGAGAACATGGAATTGAGCTTTGTTTCCATTGGCTCACCTATGGCGGCATCGTCGTACTCTATCTTAATGTTTGTATTCTTGCTTTCAAAATCAGCTATAAGTGCTTTCCAGTAATCAGCCTCGGCGGCATCGTTTCCTATACGCAGAAACTTTAATGTCACAGGCTCGCCGCTCTCGTCTTTAGAAGCGACAGATTCGGCAGAGGACTGGGATTCGGATGAAGCCTTGGAGGCTTCAGAGCTGGATGATGCTTGTGTACAGCCCGCCATGGTCAATATTAAAGCGGCAATAAGGACTAGAACAGTAATTCTTTTCATAAGAAACCCTTTCTTTAATAAGTGAAACTAAATCTTTTCCGAGGAACCCTTTCGGTATTCCGAGGGGCTTTTTCCGGTGATGTGCTTGAACTGGCGCGAGAACACCGAGATGTCGTTAAACCCCATTTCATGCGCTATCTCGGAGATGGGCAGCTGTGAGGATTTAATAAGCTCCGCCGCCTTTGCAATACGAAAGCTTCTCGAATACTCCATGGGGTACATGCCAATAAGCGACTTGAACTGCCGCCCTAGCTGGCTGACCGACATGTTTGCCACCTTTGCAATCTCCTCCACAAGGATATCGCGCTTGTAGTTTTCTTCTATAGCGGCGATGGCCGAGAGGATGCGCATAGAGCTGGGTGTCATTTCGGGGTCACGCAGCTGCTTCTGCTCATAGATGCGGGAGTAGGAGACCAAAAGCCCTAAGAATAACGCGTTTATCTTGAGCTTCCAGCCGGGATTGCGGTTTAGCTGCTCCCACTTTATCTGCTCGAACGCCACCTCAAACTCTGTTCGCACCGTGATATCCGCATGTACACGGCGGTAGGAAAGTCCGTCTGCTATGGTTTCAAGACCCGGCAGATGCATGACCTCTGTGAGCATGGGGGTGAACGCCTCCCGCAGAAACAGGCAGTTATATATAAACGCATGGTTTGCGCTTATATAGCTGTGAGGCTGTTCGGGCGGCACAATAAATATATCGCCCGCCGTTAGAACGCTGACATTACCGTCGCAGGAGTGCAGGGCGTATCCGTTCACCACATATACAAGCTCATAGAACTCGTGGGAATGGGTATTGCTTCTGCCCTCATGATTAAATCCCAGCACCACTACAGGCGGCATGGTCTCGTCAAAGTATTTGGACGTATAAAGCTTATCCACACGCACACCTCTCTTGCCTCGGTTTAGCATTATTATACTGGATTGAAGTATAAATTTCAAGACTTGACATTATCTTTTAACCCAAATTGCAAAATATTGAATTAAAATGACAAGTGAGTGTGAAATCGGATATTGACACATATGCGGGGAAACTGTATAATAATGTAAGTAATAATTTGGAGGAAACGATAATGAGTATGAAGCGTTACAGCAGCATGACACCCGCAGAGAGAGCCGAAGAACGGGCGGCGGTGACTAAGATATACGATGAATATAAAAACAAGGGTTTAAAGCTGGACATGTCCCGCGGAAAACCCTGCACCGAGCAGCTTTCATTGTCCGAGGGGATGAATGGCTGCGTGAATGCCGATACCGGTTACAAGGCGGCTGATGGTATGGATGTGCGCAACTACGGAGGATTAGACGGTATCCCAGAGGCCAAGGCGCTGTTTGCCGATATGCTCTCAGTCTCGGTTGATGAGGTGATTGTGGGCGGCAACTCCAGCTTAAACCTCATGCATGATTCCGTCGCGCGTTCTTTTTTAAAGGGCGTACTGGGGAATACTCCCTGGTCAAAGCTTGATACGATAACATTTTTGTGCCCATCCCCCGGTTATGACCGCCACTTTGCCATACTGGAGCATTTTGGTGTGAGGATGGAGATTGTCCCCATGAATGAGGACGGTCCCGATATGGATATAGTCGAGCAGAGGGTAAAGGACGGCACGGTCAAGGGCATGTTCTGTGTGCCGAAATACTCCAATCCCGACGGCATAGTATATTCTGACAAGACGGTAAAGCGCCTTGCTCAGATGGAAACTGCCGCCCCCGACTTTCGTATCTACTGGGACAATGCCTATGCAGTGCATGACCTCACAGACAATCCCCCCGCGCTTCTAAACATCCTTGACGAGTGCAAAAAAGCGGGGAATGACGACCGGGTGTATATCTTTGCATCCACGTCAAAGATAAGCTATGCGGGCGGCGGTATATCTGTAATAGCCTCCTCTAAGAACAATGTGGCGGATATAAAGAAGCAGATGGCGGTGCAGACCATCGGCTTTGACAAGATAAACCAGCTTGCTCACGTCCGCTTTTTCAAGGACATGGACGGTATACGCGCCCACATGAAAAAGCACGCGGATATTATCGCACCTAAGTTTAAGGCGGTATTAAAGCTTTTAGACGAGGAGCTTTCCCCCCGCGGACTGGCGGAATATACCCGTCCGGTAGGTGGCTACTTTATCAGTGTGAACCTGCCGGAGAACTGCGCAAAGCGTACGGTCGAGCTGTGCCGTCAGGCGGGTGTCGTGCTCACCGGTGCGGGTGCAACATTCCCCTACGGCAAAGACCCCCATGACCGCAACCTCCGCATTGCGCCCACATTTCCGTCAGTAGAGGAGCTTGTTACAGCGATGGAGCTGTTTTGCGTCTGCGTGAGACTGGCGGCGCTGGAGCAGGAGTAGGAAGTAGACGAAATAAAGCTATCCCCACTTCAAATGTGTTTATGAAGTGGGGGTAGTTTTATTTGGGTAACCGGTTTAGTTCTTGTTCGACAATCTGCTTATCAAGACGTTCAAACAGTATCTCGGCAGTCTCGATGGTAAACCCGCTGTTTACATACTGTGGTTTCCATTGGGTAGATAGCTTTAGCCATCCACGGAGCTTTTCAGACGAAAACGGCAAAAACGGCGAAAGCAAAACAGACAGGCTTGCAATCAATTGGATGCAGTTAAAGATGGTGTTTTCACAAGCGGTGACATTGCTAGTACGTGTATCCCAAGGCTTTTCGGCGTCGAAATACTTATTGCCAAACCGCACAAGCTCAAAGATATCGTCTAGTGCATCCCTAAGCTCTGCATTCTCAATCTTTTCTCCCACACGGTCAAAGATTGAGGTTATGCGCTGTTTTATAGTTTCGCTCATTGTACCGTTTGGAACAGTACTGTTAAAATATTTAGTCACAAAGGCAAGATTACGGTTGACAAGGTTGCCGTAAGCGCCTAAAAGCTCGCTATTGTGGCTGTTTAGGTATTCCCGCCATGAAAAATCGGAATCTCTGCGCTCCGGGCCATTGGAAATCAAGTAGTACCGCAAGGAATCGGGATTGTATCTATCTACAAGGTCTTTTAGCCATATTGCCCAGTTGTTGCTTGTGGAGATTTTTCTGCCCTCCAGAGTAAGGTATTCGCTTGAAACAATCTCGTCAGGGAGGTGCCAGTCCCCGCCGTTGGCAAATAATAGCGACGGCAGGATAATGGTGTGAAACGGAATGTTATCCTTACCATGAACGTAATAGTGCTTCGCAGCTTCTCCCCAAAGCTTTGAAAAATCCGTATTGCGCTGTCTGCATACCTCATAGCTTTGGGACAGATATCCCAAAACATTCTCAGCCCAAATATAGATTTTCTTATCCTCATATCCTTGTTTGGGAACATCAATCCCCCAGTCCAGGTCGCGGGTGATAGCACGGTCTAGTAGTCCCTCGTTTATATAGCGGTTGGTAAACGAGACTGCGTTTTTTCGCCAGTGCGGGTGCGTTTCAATAAGCGATCTTAACCTATTGTCAAGCTGTGAGATAGCGATAAACAGGTGTGTGCTTTCCTTGAAAACTGGTGCAGTACCACATGCCGAGCAGATGGGATTTACAAGGTTTTCCGGCTCTAAGACCTTGCCGCAGGCATCGCATTGATCCCCGCGTGCCTTTTCACCGCAGGATGGACATGTACCGTGTACATAGCGGTCTGCAAGAAAGGAACTGCAGCTTTCGCAGAATGACTGCGGTACGGATTTTTCATAAATATAAGGACTAGCGTACATTGTGCGGTGAAATTCCAAAACAAAGCTTTGATGCGAGGGGGATGATGTTTTCCCGTAAAGGTCAAAGCTAAACCCCAATTTACTGAAACATTCGCAGAATTCCTGGTGATAGAAATCGCTTATCTCCTGCGGTGTTCGCTTTTCTTTCCTTGCTCTTATGGCAACAGGCGTGCCGAAGCAATCACTGCCCGAAACGAAATATACATCATCACCCTTTGCTCTATGGTAGCGTGCGATTATATCGGATGGCAGCAGTCCTGCCAGATGACCTATATGAAGTGAGCCGTTGGCATAAGGCCAAGCACTTCCAACTAGGATTTTCATTTGATAAACCTCATTTCATTAATTTGGAAAATGTTAAACGAATAAAAAAACAACCCTCCTCCCGAAAATTACTTTTCGGGGACGATGAGCTGTAAGCTTACTATATAAGCCTTGCTTCGTGTTACCACCCCAAATTCGTCCATGCCTCACGACATGGACCTTATCAGCTGCAGGCAGGAAATGATCTGCCGATAGCATTACACTGTAACGGGTGTGCCCGTCGTAGCCTATAGGATACATCCCAGTCGGTACGCAGCTCCAAGACCATGTTCGGCAAGCGATGTCTTTACCCATTCTCAGCAACCGGGTTCTCTGTAAAAGCAAAGCCTGCTTACTCTTCTTTTCTACGCCTTTATATTTATTATACTATCTATTATTATACCTAAAAAAATAGAAAATTACAAGCCCTAACTGATAATTATTTAGAAAGGGAGCTGTCTCACAATTCGTGAGACAGCTCCTGTGTTACACCCTTATTCCTCTGATATACTAGGCGCTTCCTCCGTATTCTTTCCGAGATACTCCGGAAGCTTCATTCCAGCTAGGTCAAACATCTCGTTCATGGGAGGGATGCTCTTTAGAAGTCCCGACAGAAAGTTTGCGGTGGAGGTTTTGCCGTCCGCACCGTTTCCGCCGTCCCATACCGTTATCTTGTCAAACTTGATGTTCTTGATGGCATCTACCTCAATACGCAGAAGCTCCTCCATCTTGTCTGCCAGCATGAGCTTGAGGGCTTCATCCGCTGTACCGCCCGCCGCCTTGACGACCTCAGCGAGACCGGCGGCCTGCTTCATGAGAATCTCCTGCATACCGCGGGCTTCAGCCTCGCGCTTTAGGAAGATTGAATCGGCTTCACCCTTTGCCAGACGGCGCATCTGCTCTGCTTCTGCCTCCGCTTCAAGCTCCAGCTTGCGCTTTGCTATCTCTGCCTTGACGATGACGTCCGCTTCCAGGGTTGCTTTCTCACGTGCCGAACGAGCCTGCTCCGCTTCACGCTCGGCGGCGTATGCCTCCTCCAGCGCCTTTGCGGACTGTATTTTCTCGGCGGCTGTGGCTATCTTTAGCGCCTCCGCTTCCCTTTCCCGGCGGGCGGCGTTACTCATGGCGATACTCATCTGTGCCTCGTTCTCGCCCTTTATGGCTATAGATTCGGCACTGGCCACCTCGACACGGCGGTCACGGTAGGCGTTTGCCTCACCGATAGAACCGTCACGCTCTTTTTCTGCAACCGATTTTTTAGCATCGTTTATCGCTTTGGCTGCCGCTTCCTTACCCAGAGCAGCTATATAGCCCGATTCGTCGCTTATATCGGTGAGGTTTACGTTAATAAGCCTAAGACCAATCTTTTTAAGCTCGGTCTCGACATTGCGGGATACCGCTTCGAGAAACTTGTCACGGTCGGTGTTTATCTCCTCAATATCCATTGTTGCGATGATTAGACGAAGCTGACCGAAGATGATATCCTTTGCAAGCTCTTGAATCTCTGTGAGCTTTAATCCCAACAAGCGTTCTGCCGCATTTTGCATGACGCCGTTCTCGGTAGATATACCCACGGTGAACCGGCTGGGTACGTCTATACGTATGTTCTGGCGCGACAGGGCATTTTTCAGGTCAACCTGAATGGAGAGAGGGGTCAAATCCAGATATTCATAGGATTGCAAGACCGGGATGATGAACGCCGCGCCGCCGTGGATACATTTGGCGCTTTTAGCAGAGCCGTCCTTGTTCTGCCCCACCTGACCGTAGATGACCATTATCTTGTCAGAGGGGCATTTCTTGTAGCGCGAGAGCAGTACGAGAATGAGCGAGAAAACGAGCACAACCGCCACTGTTATGAGTATTGCGAGTTCCATTTCCATAGTAGACACTCCTTATATTATTATTTTTTTATGACAATTAGCGTATCCTGTCCCATCACGCCTATGACGGTCACAGGGCTTCCTGTGGTGAGGGGAGCGGTTTCATCGGTCACAGCCGAAAGCTCGGTGAACCGCCCCGATACTATGGCGTTGACCTTGCCCTGCCCGGTGCGTGAGGGGGGGATGGTCAGATAGACCGTGGCACTGGAGCCGACTGCGCTGCCTATGTTCATTGTGCCGTCTGACTGGAGCTTTAGAAACCATGCAAATGCCGCCGCTACCATTACCATAAAGATAAATCCCAGAACCGAAGCGACAAACACACTGGGAGCACTGCCCCAGCCCCAGCGCGTAAAGAGCACACCCGCCCAGCCGAATATCGTAAAAAATGTAACAAATCCGCGAACCGTGAAGATACGAAGCCCGCTGTCGCGTACCCCGCCGTGACCGTCATCCTGCTCAGACACGTCCCCGCCGTCCGAATCGGGTGCATCGGTATCGCCGGATATATCCGAATCGCCGCCTCCGAACGAGAAGAGCAGGAGTATTGTCTGCAATAGAAGAAGCACCGTAGAGGGTATCGCCACTGTGGCGAACACCTGACCTAAAAGACCGAGAGAATCCCACCATGCGGCCATATATGCCGCCTCCTTTTCCTACAAAAACTAAAAGTTACCTGTTTTGCTTTGACAGCTCAAACAAAGACATATCCCGCAGCTCTGCCGACATGACACCCAGCGTGAGACTTTTTAGTACAGACTTTAGCTTCTCTGTTTTTACCTTGTCAGCCTCCTCCATACCGCTCATACAGGCGGTTATCAATTCATCCAGGTGCTCGGCACTGCCGTTTAGTCCGCGAATCAGCTCCACTAGTATAAAGTACAGCTCGCTGTCGTCTATCATGTCGTCCGACTCATCGTCCAGTCT
>CAYSTR010000087.1:0-8842 GCA_964433745.1 uncultured Oscillospiraceae bacterium
ATGCGACGAGAATAGCGGTGTCGATGTTCACGCTCCCCATCATGCCGACAGCCGCCGCCCCCGACAGTGCTATGTTGTCGCGGTTGAGCGTTCCGCCGCACAGATTTACCGTAATCCCCGGATGCTTTGCCGCCTCCATTGCCACATTGGGGGCGCTGGTATATAGAGTAAAGTTCATGGGGGGCATTATCTTTGCCAGCGTCATTATCGTAGATCCTGCGTCAAAATACACCGTCTGTCCGTCCTGTAGGTATTCGAGAGCCTTTCTGGCTATGCGCTCCTTTTGCTCCTTTTGCTCGCCTATGCGCACCTCGAAGGTCTCTTCAAGCTTTTGCGGTGCTGAATATATCGCGCCGCCGTGTACTCTTGTGATGATTCCCTGCTCCTCTAACGCCTTTAGGTCGCGGTGCAGTGTCATGGTGCTGACATCGGGGAACAGTGCGGACAGCGCCTTTATATCTGCTGAACCGCGTTTAGCCAGTATCTCCCGAAGCCGCTCGCGTCTTATAGAGTTCATGTCCTGCACCCCCTTATTATAGTTATAACAGGTTATAACTAATTATAACATAACATAACATTACAGGCAATAGGCAGTACTCGAAATTTGTAAATATAGCAATATAAACAAGATATATACATTTTTACAGGGAGAGATTATAATATTAGTTACAGACCGGCATATATTGGCTAAACTTCTGACAAAAACTGCCGATTATTCATCCATAGGGGGTGTTCATGTGAATATACAATCGTTCTTTACAGGCGGGACACTGCGTGCATCAATGAAGAATGCAGAACTAAAGCAGAAATTTGCAGAGCGCACACAAAATCAAGCCCGAAACAAGCCGGCAGCCGAAAAGACCGAAAAGCAGAAGCAGATTGAGCAGATAGCGGCTCAAATGAAGGATATACGCGAGAGCAACATCATATCGTCTATCGATACCAAGCTAAGGACGGGGGCAGAGCTTACCGATTCTGAGCTTCTATATTTACAGAAGAAAAATCCGGAGCTTTATAAAAAGGCTATGGACATAAAAAGAGAGCGCGAACAGTACAAAAGAGAGCTAAAGGAGTGCCGGACAAAGGAGGATGTGGAGCGGCTCAACTCCCGCAAGACCTCCCAGTTTCTGTCCGAGATAAAGGCGGTGCAGAGTAATCCCAACATAGACGAGGGCAAGAAGCGCGAGCTTTTAGAGCGGATAGGCCGCCGCGCCATGGCGATACTAAAAGAGCACACCCTCTTTATCGCATCCAAACGATATAAGGATCTACCTACAGAGGATGAGGTGCGTACCGGGAAGAAGAGAAAGAAGCTAATCGGCGAGACCGATGTACATATGAAGCCCGAAACCGGGATGGTGTGTCTGCAAAAGGAGCTGTCCGTGCTGGGGATTACCGTCGGGGAGGAAAGGAAAGCTTCCGAAGTAAAACAAACGCAAAAACCGGAGGAAAAGACGGAGATAAGCTATAAGGCTTAGATATGCAATAATAGAGCACGGTAAGTCGGTTAACCCCGATTTACCGTGCTCTATTTCTACATTACGTTTATTTTTTCCCGGTTGACCGCACAAACGCGCTAGACCTTAGTTAGCAGCTTTATTGCAGTACTCGGTCAACAGTCTCATATAGATTTTATAATTTAGAAGAGAGCAGTCGGGAGGGGTTTGATGATCCATGGCAGGGACATATCCACCCGAGCGCATGACAGGCAGAAGCCGCTCGAGCTCTGCTCGTATCGCCTGCTCGCCGTGCTTTAGGCACATCTTGTCAAACCCGCCCAGCATGAGAAAACGCGGGTAGTGCTCTCTGATAAAGCTTACGTCCACACCCGCCTGACGCTCCAAGGGCAGTACACCGTCAAAACCCGCTTCGATGAGCCATGGAATCATGTCGTGCAGATTGCCGTCTGTGTCGGCAAACACCTTTGTACCGCGCTTTTTAAGCTCCGGAATGACCATCCGGTAGTATGGGAGCAGAAACTCGTCAAACAGGGGTTTTGAGAGCATGGGGCCTTGATTGTAGGACATATCCTCTGCGAATGTCATAAAATCGGGGGTCATTATGCTGCAAAACTCCTCGATAACACGCAGATGAAATGCTACCAGGTCGCGGCATATTTCGTGGTAGACCTCCGGGCAGTCGTAGAACGACACCAGATGCTCCTCAATCCCAAAAAGAGTGCGAGGAAACCAGAAGAAACCCTCCAATGTAATCCAGACAGGCGTTTCACCTCGCTCGTACTCGGATTTAATGGCGAGTGCATCTTCGCGGACGCGGGAAACCACATCCTCCGGAAAGAGGTAACGCTTAAATGCGCTGTAATCATCGGGATTTTTTAGGATGGGCGCACCATGAAACGCAGGGTGGGGGCAGTCGTCCGTCCTGTGAGCGAACCAGAACTGCTTGAAATACTCGCTCCCGAAATATCGCACAGTCTCCGGGATAGGCATGACAGGCAGCCCCTCCTCCCGCCAGCGGTCTAGCGTCAAATCCCAGAAGGGCGCCCATTCCACCACAGGCAGCCTATCTATCGGCTCGAAATTAAAGATATGATTAAGGCGTTCACGTGTCGTCATAGCTTAGACTACGCTCCAATCTAATAAAAAATAATTTTACCTAGTTAAACGACCTTCTAAACTGCTCACAATAATACTGGACGTTCTCCCAAACGGCATCGGGGGCTATACGATGGTCGGGGCAGGGGATGTATCCGCCCAGCTCCACCAGTCTTTTGAGCCGTTCTATCTCTTCGTCCACCGCCTTATAATCTCTGGCAAATACGGTCTTGTTCATGCCGCCTACGCCGCGCAGATTGCGTCCGTACTGCTGGCGCCAGGGTGCAATCGAGGCATCCCATGTACCCACCTCTATGGGGAACATGGTGTTTACTCCGTTTTCAAGCCATATGGGTACAAGCGCATCGATACAGCCGTCACAATCCAGCGACACAATATTTATGCCGTGGTCGTTACAGAGCTTGGTTATGCGCTTATAGTGAGGGCCTACATACTCCTCAAAGATAGACGGAATGACGAGCGGACCGTTTTTAAAGCAGATATCCTCCCAGAAGTGCGCATAGTCAAACCTTGCGCCGCTTTCAAGTGTGTACTTAGCCGCTTCATAGCAAAGGTTACCCACCGTATCGATTATCTCTATGTACAAGTCCTCATCGTCCGCTAAGAGGTAGCTTGTTCCGGTCACACCCAGCATGTTGCGGATGTTACCGAACAGACTGCCCAGATGCAGAGCCAGCGGTTCTTGCCTTTTACTGTCGTCCTTTAGTCCTTCGAGTACCGCCTTTGTATTGCTGTCAATACGGTCAGCAGAGAACTGCAATCTGTGCTTGAAGTGCTCCTCCCAGCCCTGTCTGTCCTTTAAGAGATGGTCAACCTCCACAGGAATAGAGGTGATACCCTCCTTAGTCAGAATAATAACGCCGTTGCCGTCCAGGCTCTTTATGTAACCGTCGGGTGTTTTCTCGATTATATGTCCCTCAAATCCCGGGAACAGAAAGTTGGGTACAGAGAAGCAGTTGTTCCAGTTGAAATCGAAGCCCAGCCGTGAGCTGATGTTATTGTTGTTTACACTGCCGTCATAAGCGTCAACAATCTCATCCGGCTTTATGTGACCCTCCTCGACCCATTTCTCCAATGTCTCCTGCCAGTAACCGAAATGAACAACAGGGAAATAATCGAACTTTTCATAGTTTAGTATTGCCATTGCATTTTCACGCAGTGTCATCCCCATAACAATAACCCCTTTGCTTTTCTTATATTAACAGCCGCGGGTAACCGTCACATGCTCCCTGACTGTTTCATACTTCACCCTGTCGCAGCCCGCCGTACCCTCGGACATACACGAGCCTGTACCCATAGCCGCCGCCGACTTCACACATTCCTCTTTATTTTTCCCGGACACCATCGCCATAAGATACCCCGCCAGAGCGCTGTCCCCTGCTCCCACTGTCGAGAGCACAGGAACATCCGGCACAGTAGCGATTATAACATTCTCCCGGTCAACGAGCATAAGCCCGTCCCTGCCGCGGCTGACGAGCACATGCTCCACGCCGATATCACAGAGATACCTTGCCGCCTTAATCTCATCGTCCGCCGTTCCCTCTATCCCATCCACAAGCGCTTTTAGCTCGTCCGAATTGGGCTTAATGAGATAGGGGCGAAGTGTGTGCAGATCGTCTATGTCAAAGGATTGACTGTCCACAATGAGCTTCGCACCCTGCTCCTTGAACCGGCACAAAAGCGCAGACAGCACTGCCTTGTCCGTACCGGGCGGAAGCCGTCCGGCGAACACGACGATGCTGTCACTGTTTATGCGACCCTCTAAAAGGCTCTCAAGCCGTGGGATAGCGCCCTCCGGCAGAGGTGTCCCCGCCTTATCCAGCTTGTACATGCTTCCGTCGGGGGGGATAATGAGGGTGTTCTCCCTCACAGATCCGGACACGGGAACAAGGAGGAAATCGGAAATTTCCTCCTTTAATATGCGCCGGAACTCGTCACTATTGTCCTTACCGGTAAACGCCGCCGCCAGTGCCTTTATGCCAAACCGCGCCAGCACCTTTGCGACGTTTATTCCCTTGCCGCCGGAATCCACGCGTTCACGCACCACACGGTTCAATCCGCCCGGTACCAGTGCGTCCACCCACAGTGTCCTGTCCAATGTGGGGCTGAGTGTAATTGTTATAATTCTCGGCATAATCATATGTAAGGGGCATACAGACAGTATACCCCTTCTCCCTTATTCTGCCCTTTAATCTTAACCCTTTGCGTTTATATCCATAAGCGCATCCTTGCGCGATAGGTTAATTCTGCCCTGTGAGTCTATCTCGGTGACCTTGACTAACATCTCGTCACCTACAGCCACAATGTCCTCCACCTTTTCTACCCGCTTGGTATCGAGCTTCGAGATGTGAACAAGCCCCTCCTTGCCGGGAGCTATCTCGACAAACGCACCGAAGGTCATGAGACGTGTGACCTTGCCCTTATAGATAGCGCCGACCTCCGGGTCATTCGTAATGGTCTGAACCATTACAAGAGCGCGTCTTGCATTCTCTATATCTATAGACGAGATAAATACAGAGCCGTCCTCTTCAATGTCGATCTTGACATCGCACTCGGCGCATATCTTCTGGATAATCTTGCCGCCCGGCCCTATGACCTCTCTTATCTTATCCACATCAATCTTTATAGAGAGCATCTTAGGTGCATACTTTGAGAGCTCCGGTCTATAAGCCGGAATAGCCTTGAGCATAATATCATCCAGGATATAAAGACGTGCTTTTCTTGTCTTTTCCAGTGCCTCCGTGATAATCTCCTCTGTCAGACCGTCAATCTTCAGATCCATCTGAATAGCGGTGATACCCTTATGAGTTCCTGCCACCTTGAAGTCCATATCGCCGAAGAAGTCCTCAACCCCTTGAATGTCCACCATGGTCATGAAGCGGTCGCCCTCTGTAACCAGTCCGCACGAAATACCCGCAACCGGTGCTTTAATGGGTACACCTGCATCCATAAGTGCCAGTGTGGAGCCGCAGATAGCGCCCTGTGAGGTCGAACCGTTGGACGAGAGCACCTCGGACACCAGTCTGATGGCATAGGGGAACTCTGCTACAGGCGGGATAACCGGCTCTAATGCCCGCTCCGCCAGCGCGCCGTGACCTATCTCTCTGCGCCCGGGACCTCTGCTGGGTTTTGTCTCACCCACCGAATAGGACGGGAAGTTATAGTGGTGCATGTAGCGCTTATGCTCCTGCTCGTCTATACCGTCCAGAAGCTGTGCCTCGCTGACCGTACCCAATGTGGCAACGGTGAGCACCTGGGTCTGTCCTCTTGTGAACATGCCCGAGCCGTGTACGCGCGGCAGCAGCGAAACCTCTGCCGCCAGCGGACGAATCTGGTCTATTCCGCGTCCGTCCACGCGCTTTTTATCGTCCAGAAGCCAGCGGCGGACGACGTATTTTTGAAGCTTATAGATACACTCTCCAATCATGGGCGCACTGTCGGGATACTCCTCTGCCAGTGCTGCGTGTATCTCGTCCACCACAGGAGCCATGCGCTCCTCACGGACGTTCTTATCGTCTGTATCAAGGGCAAAGCGAATCTTTTCTATTGCCAGCTCCTTGACCTTATTATAAAGTGTCTCGTCCACCTCCATGGACTGGAACGCGAACTTCTCTTTACCCACAGCGTTCACAATACCGTCGATAAACGAGATAATCTTCTTTATCTCCTCATGCCCTGCCTTAATTGCGGCTAACATGGTCTTTTCGTCTACCTCATTAGCACCCGCCTCAATCATGACGACCTTGGCTTTAGTAGCGCACACGGTGAGGTTTAGTGCCGACAGGTCACGCTGCTTTGCGTCGGGATTGATGATAATCTCACCATCAATAAGCCCCACGCTCACGCCAGCAATCGGACCGTTCCACGGAATATCCGATATAGCTATAGCGATAGACGAGCCGATCATACCCGCAATCTCGGGCGAGCAGTCCGGGTCAACCGACATAACTGTCATTACCACAGACACATCGTTTCGCATGTCCTTAGGGAACAGCGGACGGATGGGTCTATCCACCATACGGGATGCAAGCACGGCTTTCTCGCTGGCGCGTCCCTCTCTCTTCAAGAACGAGCCGGGAATCTTTCCCACCGCGTAGAGCTTCTCCTCAAAGTCCACCGACAGCGGGAAGAAGTCTATGCCGTCTCTGGGCTTCATTGTAGCGGTGACGTTGCACAGCACAACCGTTTCACCGTACTTTACGAGACACGAGCCATTCGACAGCTCGCACATCTTGCCGGTCTCCACGATAAACGGGCGGCCGGCTATTGTAGTCTCGAACGTTTTCAATTCCTTCATTACCAATAATTCCTCCTGTTAGCTGATTGTCACTACAGTCAGGAACATTTAGCAATTAATCCAACCCCCAGCGTGACGCTGGACCCATGGCGCGAACTTTTGTTTTTGCTTGGATGGTGGTTTTTGTGCCCGCATTTTTACTTTTGTTACTAGTATTGCTGTAAGGGTTATTTTTGTTATGGTGGGCGGGGCACGTTTTTGTTCGCTTGGGGGGTTCGCTTTGGCTCGATTCACTGCTAAATCTAACTGTAGTGCCTGTCTTGTTGTGCGGCGGTCAAAACCGCCGCACAACAGATTGCTTCTTACTTTCTCAGTCCGAGCTTTGCTATGAGCGCACGGTAACGCTCGATGTCTTTTTTCATGAGATAGTTCAAAAGACCTCTGCGCTGACCTACCATCTTCAATAGTCCGCGGCGGGAGTGGTGGTCGTTCTTGTGCTGCTTTAGATGCTCGGTCAGGTCATTAATACGCTTCGTGAGTATCGCAACCTGTACCTCCGGCGAACCGGTGTCACCCTCGTGGGTGGCGTTGTTAACTATTACCTGTGTCTTTTCCGCTTTTTGCATGTTAGTCACCTCTTTTTATAATCCTGTATCTTAGCATAGGCACATAAGCCGGGAGATTGACCGGCTTTGCTTTTTTCCCTTATGCCAAGGTATAGGTCAAAGGTATTATACCATTTATTTCTTAGTATGTAAAGTATTTTTGGAATTATTTATTTTTCGGGCTAAAATTTAAATCCCATAGCAAATATTAGTGCGCCTGCCTTTTTATCCCACACTCATCCGCAATACCGCAGCCTGCACACTGCTCCCTACAGTTCTTAGTCGTTCTACCAACTAAAGCGTGTTTATGCTCCCGGACAAGAAAGTCCTTCGAGACGAGAAAGTCTATATGCTCCCACGGCAGACGCTCGTCATACGGACGTTGTCTGTGGATGTAAAAGTCTATATCAAGCCCAGAGTCCGCAAACGCCTGTTCCCACAGCTCCGGATGAAAGTGCTCGCCCCAGCCGTCTAGCTTACATCCCAGCTCAAAAGCGCGCACAAGTACATCACCCATACGCCTGTCGCCTCTGGCAAACGCCGCTTCCAATCGGCTGGTCTTTATATCGTGCCACGAGAGGGAGACACGCCGTCCCATGGGTTTTATTTTATCGCGCAGAAGCTGCTGCTTGCGCATGACATTGTCCTTATCGTCCATCGGCTCGAACTGAAACGGCGTAACCGGCTTTGGGACAAACACAGCCACGGATATGGAGATAGTAACCCCTCCCTTGGGACGTTCGGGCAGTGAGTAGAACGTATCGATTATGCGCTTTGCCGTATCCGCAATTCCCTCAATGTCCTCGTCCGTTTCGGTGGGAAGCCCCATCATAAAGTAGAGCTTTACTGTATTGTAGCCGCTCTCAAACGCTGTTTTACAGGACGAGAGGATATCCTCGTCTGTGATGTTCTTGTTTATGACGTCTCTTAGCCGCTGTGTACCCGCCTCTGGGGCAAATGTCAGTCCGCCGGTACGGGCACGCCCAAGCTTTTCTGCCAGTTCACCCGAAAAGCTGTCCAGACGCATGGACGGAAGCGACACGCCTATACGGTTTTGCTCGGTATATTCAAGCGTTGACGATAGAAGCTCTCCTAGTTCGGAGTGGTCGGAGGTGCTAAGAGATGTGAGGGACAGCTCCTCATATCCGGTACTCTCGCACAGTGCGCGCCCCTGTCTAGCGATCACCCCGCTGGAACGCTCCCTATAAGGACGGTATATAAATCCCGCCTGACAGAATCTGCACCCGCGAATACATCCGCGCAGCACCTCCAGCATGACCCGGTCATGCACAATGTCCGCATACGGCATGACAAAGGTGTCGGGGAAGAACACGTTGTCCATGTCCTTAATAAAGCGCTTTTTAACTGTAGCGGGTGCGCCGTCTGACGGTACAACAGCCTTTACAGTACCGTCCTCGTTATAC
>CAYSTR010000088.1:0-8785 GCA_964433745.1 uncultured Oscillospiraceae bacterium
GTGATGAGTGAGGTGAGCATGAGGTGATGAGTGAGGTGAGCATGAGGTGATGAGGTGGACATGAGGTGATGAGTGGGGTGGGCATGAGGTGATGAGTGAGGTGAGCATGAGGTTATGAGTGAGGTGAGCATGAGGTTATGAGTGAGGTGGGGATGAGTGAGGTGAGCATGAGGTGATGAGTGGGGTGGGCATGGGGTGATGAGTGAGATGGGGATGAGGTGGGCATGAGGTGATGAGTGAGGTGAGCATGAGGTGATGAGTGGGGTGGGCATGAGGTGATGAGTGAGGTGGGGATGAGGTGGCGATCAGCGGGAACGCTGTTTTGCCTTTTACCGCGCTCTAAGAGACCTTATTACACACAGCCCCCCTGCTTCAATGAGCGGCTGTTATTATGTCATTGATGAGCTTATGTCAACGCTCTCATACCAGACCGTAACTAACTATTTTCTGTCTGTGTTAACCGGCAGGGTTATAAAGCTGTCCCGCACACAGTATCTGAGACATTTTGCCGACACGGCACTTTTGTTAAAGGAAAACCCGCAGTTTCACATTATTCTCCATCACAGCCCCATGGGAGGCGCGGAGCTTATGTGGTATTCGGCCGATACCTTTGCCATTGCGGTAAAGCATGATGAATATTCGGGCAGAATAAAGTTTATGTTTGAAGACACTATAAAGACCGTCAGACCCTATCACTTTGAGTTTCAGAGCATCTATATGAGCTCACCCTCCTATAGAAAAGACAACGAATTTGTGTCCTCTTTATTTGAACGGATTAGCCGCGGCGAGAATCCCGGCATTGTTTAGAATTATTAAGAAAAACCCCTCACCCGCACACCTTATAACGAATACAATGTTAATGTCGGATGTAATGCTGACATTATATAAAGTAAAGGTATGAAACATTTTTGTTGTTTTTAAAATAAGGTGATGTTTATGCAGCGCTGCCAAGCGTTTTATGATAATGAATATATACTTCCCAAGGTGGCGAACATACCAATCGAACTGTATGAGTCCATTAAGGGACAGTACTTCCTAGGTTATGCCGATAATCTCACGTTCGGTACAAATACGGGTGCATGGGCTATGCTCTATAATCCTGTACGTTCCGGTGTAAAGCTCTATGTGAACGTATGGACCATAACCGATGTAATAGGAGCACCGTTTACCGCATCGTTCTGGTTCAACTCCGAACCGCCCGGTGAGCCCTCCCTCGCCGCCTCCACACCCACAAACACCTCCCTCTTCCCCGCCCCCGTCTCCAAGGTACAGCTTCAATATGCAAGCAATGTAAAGGGTGAGCCGGAGGACGGAATAAAGGCGTTTATCCGGCGCAGTGTTCCGGGCAATACGCTTGTGGAGTCCGAGAACGGCAAGCTCATATTCCCGCCCGGCGGCTCGTTCCTCGTCTATCTTAACGCCCCCGAAGCTCCGGGAACTAAAACCTCCGGCAGGGTGGCATTAGGATGGTGGGAAGAAAGCGTCTGTGATAGAGGTATCGACTGATTATCTTTTAGTGTCCCGACCGGTTACGGCTTCGGGACACTGTTTTTTTTGCTTCAATAGAACGAATAGCTAAAAATACCATATAATGGGGTGAAGTAATAATTTTTAAGGATGGAAAGTTATGGTATTGTGTAATATAAAAGGGGAAATAATTACTCCCGAGAGTGCGGACTATAATAAAGACAGACAGATATTTAACCGCGCCATACAGCGGTTTCCCTCGGTAATAGCATACTGTGAGGATTACGGCGATGTAAGCAGTGCAATACAGTGTGCAAGGGAGAATGATATCCCCATACGTATCCGTTCAGGCGGTCACAACTATGAGGGCTACAGTGTGGGCGACAGGGTATTTGTCATTGATATAAGCAAGCTTGATTCCATAAAGATAGACTACGAGAGCGGTACTGTGACGGTGGGCGGCGGTGTCACCATGTCAAAGCTATATGACACCGTGTCAGGTCAAGGGTATCCGTTCCCCGGCGGAACCTGCCCGACTGTGTGCGTCAGCGGGTTTTGTCTGGGAGGCGGCTGGGGGCTTACGGCAAGAAAGCTGGGACTTGGCTGTGACGCGCTTTTAGAGGTGCGGCTCATTGACTGTAACGGCAAGCTCATTATCGCCAGTGCCCATTGCAATCAAGACCTTTTCTGGGCGCTTAGGGGTGCGGGCGGCGGCAACTTCGGCGTGGCGGTATCCTTTACGTTTCGTCTCCCTCCGCGCACAGGCAGGGTGAGCTTTTTTGAGCTTACCTATCCGGACGCATCCCCGCAGCTACAGCTTAGATTTTTCAGTATATTCCAGAAATGGATTGTCTCGGTCACACCCGATATAAATGTACAGGGGGGCATATATAACAGCGCAGAGGACGGTATATACGTCTACATGCGCGGTATATGCTTCGGCGACCCCGACAGAACGCGGGAGCTTTTAGAGCCGTTTTACTTCACTGAACAGATGGAGGAGGAGATACAGTACGGCTCGTTTCTACAGATAATGAACAGGATAGAGAGCTCCTATCCACCGTCCGAGAAGTTTAAGTCCACCGGTAGATTTTCAAATCAGCTCTATACCCTGCACGAGCTGTGCGAGCTTCTTACAATTGTAAACAGTCCCCGCCCCGACGGTTCGGTGCTCACCTCCCTCTCTTTCTACGGCTTAGGCGGTAAGGTAGCCGACAAAGCGCCGGAAGAGACTGCTTTTTATTTCCGCCGGTCGCACTATATCCTGCTTATTCAGTCGGTGTGGGAGGAGGACAGATGGAGCCAGCCAAACAGACGGTTTGTGCTTAATAACTTCCCCGCCCTCTACAATCTGACCGACGGCTCATATATAAACTTTCCGCTTGCCGAGCTTCCCGATTATATGGAGAACTACTACGGTAATAATTCGTCCCGGCTGGTAAAGGTAAAAAGGAAATACGACCCTGAGGATGTGTTCTGTTTTCATCAGAGTATCCCTGTTTAAACAAAAAGAAGCTGCCGGAGATAATCCGGCAGCTTCTTTTTTATATGGGTAAAGGGGATAAACCCTCTATTATTATATTGTGCCAGTAACAGTGAGAATGCTTACACCGGGGGTAATTATCCAGTTTCCGTTCACAGGATCCTGTGAATAGGATGCAGGAGGTACTGTTACCTGACCCGGTATGGTGGAAAACTCGCCGTTTCCTATATTATAGGTGTAGTTGGCGGGGTTACTCCAAGAAACACCGTTAAAGGTTACTGATATCGGATTTAGTATTGGACTAAAGGTATCCTTTACAGTCACGAGATCAGCGGCAGTAGCTGCAGTGTTACCTGTGTTCTGGATGGTAAAGGTGTAGGTTACCTGACCGTTCTCGATAACAACAGCAGGGCATATGGCCTTGCTGATTGTGAGAACCGGATCATCCTGTGTGTGAATGGTCTCTGTTGCAATAATCGGGGATGAGAGACCGCCGCCGGTTATCTGCACCTCATTCTCAATGAAGTCGTTTACACCCAGAGGAGCAAACTGGTTAACATTTACCTCATAGATGATTGTAGCATTACCATGAGCCGGTACATTTATCCCGCTTATTACAAGGGGAGGACCAGCGACAACTGTAGGAGCCGGCTGTAAAACGCCATTTTCGTAATACATAACCGAACCTTTGACATATGTCAACGGAACGAGAAAATCGAATCCAAAGGGATACGCGCCCAGGTTGTCTGTTAAAACTAGACCTTTGTACGGAATCGTACCGGAGTTAACTATGCTTATAACATAGGTCACATCATCGTTCGCCACGTAGTCGTCCATAACCGCTGTTTTTGATGCTGATATAACCTCTACAAGCTCGCCTACGGTCACGTTTGAGTTTAATACATTGCCGTTATAGGAAAGAGTTGCCTGATTGTAAAAAGTAGCCATTTTTTACCTCCTCGTAAAATTACGAATTTTTTTATTTCCCACTGCAATATATGAAAATCCGGATGTATTGGTGCAAGAAATATAGCTGATACATTAAAAAGGACAAAGCTAGATAAACCTAAGCCCGCTTCCCTTTTGTGCAGTAACAAAACCGCTGTCATGAAGCAGTGCTCCGTTTTTTTGCGATATAACCATCCTAAACTCTGCATTTTTAGTGCTCTTTTCAATAATAGTCACACTAAACTCTGCGAATCCATCCTGTTCCCCCTCACACCGGCAGAGGCAAAACCGCCCTTTTCCTGTAATCTCTGCCTTTTGCTCTGCGCACTCCGAAAAGCTGTGAACGGACAAATTGTGCGGATAGGCTGTAAGCTTGAGTATATTTTCATCACATTTAGCTTTATAGCAGAGTGTATGTTCTTTTTTATATCCATTAGTTAAAAATACATTAATTTCCGCGCATCCCCCAAAATATTTTTCCCACGCATTATTTATGCACCCATTAGCCCTCCCCATAACACCAAAGCATCTTTTTTGCGGACAAGGCGGACACGGCGAGAATGGCGGACAAGGGGGACACGGCGGACATGGGGGTTTGGGAGGCAGCAGCCGTTCCACATTTTCAAGCTTCCACTGTAAAAGCATCTGCATTTTTGACATATTGATTATTGCATTATTTACGCTGTTATTTACTGCTAGGATTTCATGTATTGAGCCCCCGCAGGTGCTTTGTTTAAGCACATATCTTAGCTTTTCAGCTTCTGCATCCATTAATCTAGACAGGCTCATTTCTTCCATAGCAATGGAGGATAATAACAGATTAACTGCATCCTCAAAGGTAATATCTATATCCGGAGTTATGTCCGGGATAGTTTGTAGGTGTGAAATGTCATACCTCCAGGAAAAAGTTAAAATGTTAAGAGAGTGGTGAAATGTATGTCAATGCCGAATATTCCCGATATTACCCCTAAAATTACAATTGACGCAGAGCAATGCGAGGCTATGCTGTTAGCTTCCATCGCACTGGAAGAGATGGGTCTTGCCCATATTTTAAATGCAGAAGGGGAGAAGATTCAGTATATCTTAGGTACACTGCCGGACATTAAACCGGTTTCTCCCCCCAGCATAGACCAGCTTTTACAAGTAAATTCAAGTGTATGCGATATGCTTCGGATGACCGCAAACAATCAAATGCTGCTATCTAATAAGCTTTCTGATATAATCGAGCTTTATAATACACTGGGTTAGCAAAAGGGACGTTTAAAAGAAAGGAAAATAAGCTATGTCCATGCCCAATATTCCCGACATTAATCCAAAAATAACCATTGATGCAGAGCAATGTCTTTCAATGCTTTTAGCTTCGGTGGCTTTGGAGGAAATGGGTTTATCCCATATTATAAATGCCGAAGCGGAAAAGATTCAATATGCTCTAGGCACACTTCCGGGGCTTTCAAAACCGGCAACCTTTGATGAGGTGCTTGCGGTAAATGATTCTGTCAAGAAAACACTGCGCGGTGTTATGACCAATCAAATGCTGCTGTCGAACAAGCTTTGTGATATCATAGAACTGTACAGCTATGGTGTATACCGGAACATCGTCACCGTCACCGGAGAGTATAATGGTGTAACCGTATCATCCAGCGACAAAGCCTATTTTCACACAAACGGAGGTGACGCATAATGAGTGTCATTGGCGGAATTAACCTTGGAAGTTTAACCGATTTTCTCTTCTTTTTTGCAAACGGCTATAAAGAAGCAAACTGGCAGAGCGCGTCCAAAGGCTTTCTTGGCAATGCCGCTATTAACGGTATTACCGCATTGGAAAAAACCAGCGGAAGCTTTGGCTATGCCGGAACGATAAGCACTAACGACACAACCCTGTCGGATTGGCAGACCATCGTTAACAATAACCTCGGTCAGGCCTTCTCCTCACTGGGTCAAACCTCGTTAATAACGGCGCTTAATAACGATCTAGTCTCTGCTATTCATCAGATAAACGCACTCTCCCCCACTCCCGGGTTTGAGAGTGTCAGTATAAACGATTTAAACGGACTAAACACGCAAAACGGTATCAGCGAGGTATATGTAATAAACATTACAAGCGACCTTAGCTTTACCTCAAAGATAAACATTACCGGCGATGCCGGAGACGTTTTTATCCTGCGCTGGGACACCGACGGCAACCCGCTAAACGGATACCAAGGACAGCTAAAACCGCACAGCGGCGGCGCTATCGTCCCGCTTGGAGGATTAAAGCCCACAAACTTTATCAGCGTTGCAGGCGATATAACCTCGTCCGGCGGCGGCACAAACCCGCCAGCTCCCTATCCTCAGGGGCCTCGCTATAACGACGGTACAGGCGCACTCATCACAAACGGTCAAAATTGGAACGGCGGCGGGTTCTTTACCGGTTATCTCTTAACCACAGGCGCACCGGGAACAACCCCCGATTCTGTAACAGGGCTTTATATCGGGGACACATCTCCGCTCTCAAACGGCATATTTGTCGGCGGTTGGTACAGCCTTACGACAAAGTTCTCCATGACCTCCGGAACGAGCGGCGTCTATATCACCCCCAATCCGGCAACCTATTGCACTGCGAAAATAGACGTAAAGAAGTACGTCTCCGCCAACAACGGTGTGACATGGGACGATGCAGAATCAGCTCCAGGTCCTAATATCTCGTCCAATGTACAGCCGCAGTTCAAGTTTGTTATAACAAACACAGGCAATGTAACGCTGACCAATATATCTCTCGTTGACAGTGTCTATGGAATCATTCCTCTGTCAATCACCACTCTCCCTGCCGGCGGATCTGTAACGACGGTTATAATCAAGCCGTGGAGTGAGGGTCCGCACGAGAACAAGGCAATAGTGACCGGTGTCTACGGAAGTATAACCGTCACATCCTTTGACTATTCTCACTATTTCGGAATACAGGTCGAGGTGCCCCATGTAAATCTTCAGAAATACCTCTCGACAGACGACGGAGCGACATGGATAGTTTCCGAAACACCCCCCGGTGTGGATGTCCCATCCACAGTTATACCGCAGTTTAAGTTTGTTGTTACAAACACCGGTAACGAGGAGTTGACCGGTATTGTAATAACGGATGACAAATACGGTGTTGTAGGTGAGCTGGATATCCTACAGTTGGGTGAGAGCGAATTTTTCCTCTTCACCGCCCCATGGGAAGAGGGACAGCATTTAAACACAGCCACGGTCACAGACGATCAGTTAGTCACCGATTCTTCATCGGTATACTACAACGGCGTTGTGGCACAGCCCGCTATCGATGTAACGAAGTATGTCTCTGCCGACAACGGAGCAACATGGGTGGAAGCTCATACAGCTCCGGGACCTGTCATCTTTGACGATATAGTGCCGCAGTTTAAGTTTGTAGTGACTAATACAGGCGATCTGCCGCTCTCGTTTGTCTCCCTTAGCGACAGCGTCTACGGACCTATAACGGTTGGCGGAACGCTTGCACCGGGTGCATGGTTTGACTCGGTCATCTCCCTGCCGTGGCAGGAAGGTCTGCACGAGAATATAGCCTTGGTCACCGCGAGCTACGCCGATCAGCCATTAAGAGCAGTCGACAATGCTTTTTATACCGGTGAGTTTCTTGTCTCCCCCGATATTAGCGTAATAAAGAATATATCGGTTGACGGCGGACTGACATGGGTTCATGCGGACACAAAACCAGGTCCACTTCTCCCCGCCGGTATGACACCGATGTTCCAGTATATCATCACAAACACCGGTAGTACACCTCTTGAAAATGTTACCGCCATAGACGATGTCTTAGGCGTGATAGTTTCGGGTATCACTCTGGCTGTCGGTGAAATTTTAACCATAGTCCTTTAATATCCTCTTAATTGGGATAAAAAAACCGGGTACCGCTCTTTAGCTGTACCCGGTTTAACTATACAATTCAAACTCTTCTAATCCTTCTGGTTTCACATGGAACAGCTTACCTCGGAAAATGTGCTCATATTAAACCTCCTTGTTGGGTTGGTACAACACCATGTCATATGTGAATACCACGGCGTCAGTGGTCATTTTAGAATTAAAGAATCCGCTACACTCGGGCTGTAGCGGATTCTTGCCATTTCTATACAATATAAACAATTGCTTCACTGTGAAACCGCTTTCCGATTTCATCCCTTAAAAACGTTTCACCATCCTGCCGATAGGACAACTTGTAGCAGTACTTCCCTCGTCCTCGGCCGGTCATGAGTTCCCCGCTGTAGAGAGAGGGTTTATGGGGGAATGCCTGCTCATTTATGGCACGGTGTACATAACTGTAGGTCATAAATATAATTTCAATCTTTATCTGCTTTTTTACTTTCTCAGAGAGCTGTTCCGCTAACCGATCTAGAAGTGCTGTATAGAGCGGCTTCCAATTCTCCACCATGACTACGGGTGCAATCAAAATGCCAGCTTTGTAACCTGCTTCAACCATATCGTTTAACGCCCGAATGCGGGCAGACAGGTTTGACGTGCCGATTTCAATCTCGCTGATGATCTCCTGGGGATTGACGCTCATTCTGAAGATGACCTTACCCCCATGGTCAAGGGGCAGTAAATCTTTAACCATACTAAACTTGGTGGGGAAGGTGATGCTTCCTTTGCCGTGCTTTGCAAATTGTTCTATCGTATGGGTGAGCGAACCTGTAACCCTGTGTTCAAGGATTAAATCGCTGTTACTGCCGATTTCAAACACCTTAGCCTCCTGTTTGTCGACCGACCTTTTGATTAGGCGCGAAAGCATCTGTTCATGGTTTACAAACACCCTTAAATACGAGCATTTATTGTAATTGCACACAAGGTAACAGTACAGGCACATTGCAGAACACCCCGAGGAAGTAAACGGCACTAAATAGT
>CAYSTR010000089.1:0-4283 GCA_964433745.1 uncultured Oscillospiraceae bacterium
TGGAGTGTCTTTTCTTTCATCAGAAAGGGTTTTACCTGTTTTTCCATATACATTAACTGCAGACAACAATTTTCCCGATGACAATATTTTTTGTGCACCACCGAGTCCTGTTGCATGATAAACAAATTCGGTTTTTTCTGAAAGTATAAAAGGTTCAGTATTTTCTGCTGCAGCATTTTTAATAATTTCAATAATTTTATCATCACCACACACGATTTCTGTTTGTCGATTATATGATTTCTCATATAAAATAAATGCTACAGCTATTTTCAGTTCTTCCATAGAAATATGAGGATAATTGGGCAAATTAAAGTAATACACCCCTCGCTCAATTCCTCCGACATCTTCGTGCTTTGCTATATTAAGTATCATGCTACACCTTCTCATTATATAAAAAATCTTTACCAAAGTATACCACTAACCAACCGATATTTCAAACCAGATTTAGTCCTATCGTAACATCGCCGCACTTGCCATTAGCAATCCATTTTGAATGTCCCATATACCAAAGGACAGAGCTATCCGCCCTGTCCTTTTCATACTTCTCGTCCCAATCAATAAATCGGGTATCTCCCGCAAATCTTCTCGACGCCCTCGCGAATAGCGGCGGCACTGCCCTCAAAATCGGTGGCCGTCTTATACATAAACTCGGCTATCTCGTCCATCTCGGCAAGTCCCAGTCCGCGGCTTGTGACGGCGGGTGTTCCCACGCGGATACCCGATGTGACAAACGGCTTCTGCGGGTCATTGGGGATGGCGTTCTTGTTGACCGTGATGTACACCTCGTCGAGACGCTTCTCAAACTCCTTGCCGGTCAGCTCAAAGGGACGCAGATCGACGAGCATAAGGTGGTTGTCCGTCCCGCCCGACACTAGCCTAAACCCGCGCTTTAGAAGCCCCTCTGCCAAGGCCGCCGCATTAGCCACTACCTGACGGGCATATGCCTTAAAACCGTCATTAGCCGCCTCCTTGAAGCACACAGCCTTTGCCGCAATAATGTGCATGAGGGGACCGCCCTGGGTACCGGGGAATATGGCCTTGTCAATCGCCTTGGCATACTCCTCACGGCAGAGAATCATACCTCCGCGAGGGCCTCTCAGCGTCTTGTGTGTCGTAGTGGTGACTATGTCGGCATAGGGAACAGGCGACTCGTGCAGACCTGCCGCCACAAGCCCCGCAATGTGCGCCATGTCCACCATGAGAAGCGCACCGCACGCCTTTGCAATCTCGGCAAACCGCTTAAAGTCAATGGCTCTCGGATAGGCACTAGCCCCTGCGACAATCATCTTGGGCTTCTCTTTCATCGCCATCTCGTATAATTTATCGTAATCTATACGGTGTGTATCCGGATCAATGTCATACGACAGGAAGTTATAGTATGTACCCGACATATTCACAGGCGAGCCGTGTGTAAGGTGACCACCGTTAGCCAGAGACATACCCAGAACGGTATCGCCGGGCTTTAAAAATGTGAAGTAGACAGCGGCATTGGCTTGTGCGCCCGAATGGGGCTGTACATTGGCATGTTCCGCTCCGAACAGTGCCTTTGCCCGCTCTATCGCCAGTGTCTCCACGACATCCACGCACTCGCAGCCGCCGTAGTAGCGTTTACCGGGATACCCCTCGGCATATTTATTCGTGAGCACCGAGCCCATAGCCGCCATGACAGCAGGGGAGACCAGGTTCTCGGAGGCAATAAGCTCCAGATTGCGCTTCTGACGAGCAAGCTCCGCTCCCATAGCGGACGACAGCTCCGCATCCTGCTCCCTTAAAAAGCCGATTGAATCTAGTAGGTTCTCGTACATTTATTATTCTTCCTCTCTGTTTCCTTATTTATATATCATTCCGTAGAAGATCCTCATAGCTCTCACGCTTAACAGCCAGTCTTGCTTTCCCGTCCTTCACAAACACCACCGCAGCTTTAGGCAGTCTGTTATAGTTCGATGCCATAGAGTAGTTGTACGCGCCGGTACTAAGCACCGCCACTATATCCGAGACATTCAGGCTCTGCACATACATGTCCTCTCCTATAAGGTCGCCGCTCTCACAGCAGCGTCCCGCCAGAGTGACTAGCAAATCCTTAGGCGCTCCCGGACATCTAGCATTTAGTATATCATACCTCGCTTTATACAATGCGTAGCGCGGATTATCCGTCATGCCGCCGTCCACCGACACGTATGTGCGGATACCCGGAATCTCCTTAACCGCACCGACAGTATACAGTGTTATCCCCGCCGCTCCAATTATCGAGCGCCCCGGTTCAATGAGCACAAATGGAAGCGGGATGTCCTGCTTCTTTGCTTCCTCCCTGACCGCAGCCGATACGCGCTCCATATATCTCTCATACTCAATCGGATTATCCTCTTGAATGTACTTTATGCCGAAGCCGCCGCCTAGGTTCAGTTCTTCTATTACAATGCCTGTCTTTCTCTTTATCTCTCCCGCAAACGCGGTCATAACACGCGCCGCCTCGACAAACGGCTCACAGTCGAATATCTGTGACCCGATGTGGCAGTGTATCCCCTTAAATGTAACATTTTTCAGTGTCAGCGTCTGTTTAGCCGCTTCCATTGCCTCGCCGGTCTCCAGAGCAAACCCGAACTTTGAATCTATCTGCCCGGTTCTTATAAACTCATGGGTATGCGCCTCCACACCCGGCTTTATGCGAAAGAGGATGTTCGCCGTCTTTCCCACCGATGCCGCCAGTGTGTTTAGTACATGAAGCTCGGAGAGATTATCCACCACGATGTGACCCACATTGTTCTCCAGAGCCATAACAAGCTCGGATGCGGTCTTATTGTTTCCATGCATATAGAGAAGCGACGGATTAACACCGGCTGCCAAAGCGGTATAAAGCTCCCCGCCCGACACCACGTCCAGCCCCAGCCCCTCCTCGGCGGCAATTCTGCATATCTCCTTACAGAGAAACGCTTTACCCGCATACAGCACCCGCCCGTTGCCGCCGTAAAAGCGGTCGATTGACCGGGTGAAGCTCTGCATATTCTTTCTTATCTGAACCTCGTCAAAAACATAAACCGGCGTGCCGAACTCCCCTGCCAATTCTAGGGTGTCAGCTCCGCCGATGGTCAGGTGTCCCGCCGCGTTGATATTAAGACATTCGGATGTAAACATGCTTACAGCAATCCTTTCACTAGCTCTCTTAGTTTATCTATCCCCAATCCAGTCTCCGAGCTTGTTAAAATATATTTAATGTCCGAAAAGCAAGGGATAGCGGCGGCAAAGTCCTCCATACGAGCTTCCAGCTGCGCACGCGACAGTTTATCCGCCTTAGTAAATAGTATCATAAACGGACACTCGCTGTCAATAAGATAGTTTACCATATTTACATCGTCTTTTGACGGTAAATGTCTCACATCTATGAGAAGAAGCGTCAAGAGTATGTCCCTGCCGCTCTCGAAATAGCCCCCGATTAGCCCGGAAAGGCGGTTTTTCTCGGTCTTTGAGGTCTTAGCATAGCCATACCCCGGCAGATCGACAAACCGTACATCCCCGCAGGCATAAAAGTTAATCGTGGCGGTCTTGCCGGGCACATTTGAGACCCTGGCAAGCCGCCTTGAAAACAGCTTATTGATAAGGGAGGATTTCCCCACGTTCGAGCGTCCCGCAAACACAATCTCCGGATACTCGGACGGCGGCAGCTGGCTCATCAACCCAAACGAGGTCATAAATCTAGCTTCATTTATGTTCATGTCTATATCCTCCTCCCAATAAAAATGTTTCGATTAGACTGCACAGTGTAGCCAACTCGTCCATATCCTCCGGGGTGAGCTGATGCTCCTTTACGCAGTCGTCAAACCCTATAAATCCCGCCACTCTGCCCTTTGCCCTCACGGTGAACAGGTACATGGACTTTATCCCCTCCGGGAAGAGCACACCCCGTACCTCCTTCGGGGCATTAGCCATATCGGGCTGTGCATACATGCCGTTTTCGAGAAGATACGGCATTATCTCGTTAAAGTCCGTGACAGAAACACTCCCATGCCTATCCATAAGCTGCGGTGACTGCTCATCCCGCCACGAGAAGGAGTTCACGAAGCTGTCCCCCACAAGCTCAAATATATAACTTGCGGTAAACCCGAAATGCTCCCCTAAAAGCTCCAAAAGCGATCCCACAGACGACAGCACATCCTCCGAACGGTAGAGAAGCTTAAATATGTACTCAAAGCGGTTATCCTTAAAGCTCTTCTGCGGGAGGTTTCCGTGCGCCTCAATCTCTGTCCGCGTTGAGCGGTAGCCGCTGCCTGTCCTGCCGTCATACAGGG
>CAYSTR010000089.1:4383-8770 GCA_964433745.1 uncultured Oscillospiraceae bacterium
CCGCTGCCTGTCCTGCCGTCATACAGGGTAAAGCGGTTCTTGCCCTGCTCCTTGGATATATATAAGGCCGTATCCGCATGTTTGTAGAGCGTGTCAAAGTCCGCACCATGGCGCGGCGACAGCGCTATACCGATGCTGGAGGAGATACGGCAGGTGACACCGTTTTCCTCATAGACATTCTCAAAAATCTTCTTAATCTCATTCGCCTTTGAGATAATAAGCTCTTCCGATGTAAAGTTTTTAAGGAACACAAAAAACTCGTCCCCGCCTATACGTCCGATGATATCGTTAGAGCGAAATAGTGTAATCAACCGCTCGGACAGCCGGGAGAGCACAATATCGCCGTACATGTGTCCCAGCTTATCGTTTATGTCCTTAAAATTATCTATATCAATTATATAGAGTGCGTGTCCCGACCCCTCTTGATATCCCGCCGCCAGACACTCCTTTATCATCTGCTCGGTGGTGGCTTTATTATAAAGCCCGGTTAATAAATCCCGCTCGGCTCTGTGTCTTAGCTGATCCTCTTTAACTATCTGCGCCTGTATGCTCTCTAGCGTCCCCACCGCCTTGTAGGGCTTACCCCGCTGGTCGCGTATAACCACTCCGGACAGAGCGCACCAGATATACTCCCCAGCCTCCGATTTTACACGAAAGCGGACATCATCAACATTTTCACCACGTTTTATCGTGTCAAACACCGCAGAGAATGCCTGTCTGTCCTCAGCGTGTACCATTCCGGCATTTAACGCCTCCTCCGACGAGGTCTGCGTAATGGCATCACGCCCAAACAGCGCCTTGAAGTTACTCATGGCGATTATTGTACCCGCCTTAAAGTCCCACTCGAAGATAACCTTGCCTGTCTGCTCGGCAAGCGCACGGAAACAGCGGTCGTTTAGCTGTGCTGTGATACGCGAACGTCTCTGTCCGGCGTATACATATATAAAGATGATTAGTATGACAAATGAGAGCTGAACCATCGTGTGTGTGGCAAGCCCTATGTTTATGTTGCTCTGCTTTATAACGACCTCTGTCGGAAGAATGGTGAACAGCACCCAGTCATTTATCCCCACAGGGCCGTAGTAGGCTATACGGTTGCGCCCTTTAACCGAATATCTCGTATATCCGCGGTTTCCGTCGGTGAACGCGCGCTTTATATCCTCGGCATAGTATCCGTCCTCAAAAGTGAACGTCTCCAAAACCGTGAGAAAATTGTCCCCGGTAAGCACAGAGCTTGTGGTCGAGCCGGACGATACATAATTACCTTTTCCGTCCACAAGATGATAAAATCCATCGCTCTTAAAAAAGGTCTGTTCTAACATCACCGTCATTTGTTTGGTGGTCATGGTCAGCCGCAGTGCAGCGACGGGTTGCCCGTTCTTTAATATAGGAGTAAAAAAGTTTACGGTCTGCCTATCTCCGAAAAAGTCCGTAATGTTGAGCACAAAGCTCTCTCCAGCGGCAATTTTTTCCAGATACGAAAGGGATGTGACATCTATCGGCGCCATTCCCGGTGTATAGGATTTACCCGCCGGATAGTCCACCGACAGGCTCTCGTACCCCTCATTATCTGCTATCTCGGCTAAAAGGTTCATGACCTCCTCGCCGTGCAGCTCATCGTATCTCCCGACAACCCTTGCCAGCGTGTGCATATTGCCGAAGATACCGTCAACCGTAAACCGTACAGACATGGCATTGCTTGCCGCCATATCATAAAGGCTCTTGTCGGCGGCAGTGGCTTCATTGAGTCGTACCTGTGCGACAAAAGCAGCAATTATATAAACTGTAAGCAAAACTATAACGGTAGAAGCGATTATCTCCAGAGAGCGCTTCCACTGCCTTTGCCCCTTCTTCATATGTGTACCCCTCTAAACCTTATAGCTATATTATATTAAAAAGTCACATGAAAGTCAAGCAGTTCGGCTTTTTCTTTGGAGTGTACATAAATTTTTACACAAAAAAGCTTGATTGCACACAAAAATTATATTATACTAGTATTAACTACAGGACAAAGGAGCGGATCACATTGCCGTACAAGCTAAGTCAATCCCAGTTAAAGGAGCTTATCTTACGAAAGCTTGAGGATAGATTCAACGCCTCCCCCAACGGAGCGTCCAATGACTACTTCTATAAGGCGCTCTGCCTTGTGGTCAACGACATACTAATCGAGAAGCGCCGCGAGTTCACCAACAAGATGAAGATTACCGGCTCTAAGCAGGTCTACTACTTCTCAATGGAGTTTCTCTTAGGTCGTTCTCTTAAAAACAACCTATACAACCTGGGACTGCAAGAGCTTGCACGCTCTGCTCTTAAAGAACTAAAGGTTGATTTGGACAACCTGTTTGAGCAGGAGCCGGATGCGGGGCTGGGAAACGGCGGTCTCGGACGTCTGGCCGCCTGCTACATGGACGCTTTAGCGACATGTGACTATCCCGCCACCGGTTACTCTATCTGCTACGAGTACGGTATATTCAAGCAGAAGATTGTGGACGGCTGGCAGACCGAGCTTCCGGACAACTGGCTGCCCGGCGGTGACGTGTGGCTGCGTGAGCGCCCCGAACATGCCGTGGAGGTGCGCTTCGGCGGACACACCGAGGAGTACTGGGATCACGACTACCACCATGTCCAGCAAAAGGGATATCAAGCCGTCATGGCTGTACCGTTTGACATGTACATCTCCGGCTACGGAGAGGGTGTGTCAAAGCTTCGTCTATGGCGTGTAGATGCCCCCGGCTTTGACATGAAGCTGTTTAACGAGGGCAAGTTCGACAAGGCCATAAATCCCAACGATGCCGCCATCTCAAAGGTCTTATACCCCAACGATTCACACATGGAGGGCAAGGCACTGCGGCTTCGTCAGCAGTATTTCCTGTGCAGTGCATCCATTCACGATATAATAGCGCGCCACCTAAACACCTACGGCTCGCTTGATTCACTGGCAAGCAAGATATCCATTCAGATAAATGACACACATCCGGCTCTCGCCATCCCTGAGCTTATGCGTATCCTCCTAGACGAGTGCGGGTACAACTGGGAGGTGGCGTGGAAGATGGTGCAAAAGACCTTCTCCTACACCAACCACACCGTCATGGCAGAGGCTCTGGAGACCTGGAACGAGGATTTATTCCGCACACTTCTGCCGCGTATCTACGAGATAGTATGCGAGATGAACACCCGCCTGTGCGACTATGTATACCGCACTACAGGTGATTTAGAGCTGGCCTCACGCGTTGCCATAGTCGCATTCCATACAATTCGTATGGCGAATCTCTGTGTCTATGCTTGTCACCAGATTAACGGTGTATCCACTCTTCACTCAAACATTATAAAAGAAGAGGTATTCTCAGACTTCTACCGGCTATATCCGGGACGTTTCACAAACGTCACCAATGGTATTGCCACCCGACGCTGGCTCTATCAAGCAAACCCTGGGCTGTGCTCCCTCATAACCGAGCTTATAGGCCCGCAGCACATCGGCGCACCCGCCGAGCTTATCAAGCTAAAGCCCTTTGCCGAGGACAAAACCGTACTCACGCGCCTAGGTGAGGTCAAGCGTCAAAACAAGGAGCGTCTGGCGGAGTATGTCAAGCGCAAAAACGGTATCATCATAAACCCCGATTCTATATTTGACGTACAGGTCAAGCGTCTGCACGAGTACAAGCGTCAGCACCTCAATCTTATGAACATCCTCACCCTCTATGACAAGCTCAAAAGGGGAGAGGGGCAGGATATGCTCCCGCACACATTCTTCTTCGCCGCCAAGGCTGCGCCGGGGTACTATCTGGCAAAGCAGATTATCCGGCTTGTGTGTACTCTATCCTCCGAGATAGAGCGCGACCCGGTACTGCGCGAGAAATTACAAGTCGTGTTTCTGGAGGACTACAGCGTGTCCCTGTCCGAGCTTCTCATGCCCGCCAGCGAGGTGAGCGAGCAGATCTCCCTTGCGGGGACAGAGGCATCGGGTACAGGCAACATGAAGCTCATGCTGTCGGGCGCGGTGACCGTGGGTACACTGGATGGAGCGAATGTGGAGATTAAGGAGGTTGTCGGGGACGATAACATCATCATCTTCGGCATGACCAAGGACGAGGTAATAAATCTAAAGCGTCAGGGCTACGTCCCGGAGCGGTATATAAGCGGTGACGGAGAGCTTTCCCGCGCCATATCCATTCTGGAAAACGGTATAGGCGGCTCCTCCTTCGGGGACATTGCAAACTCTCTCAAATACTCCGATCCGTACATGGTACTGGCAGATTTTGCCGCATACCGTGACGCACAAAAGCGGGTAAACACGCTCTACGCCGATAATCTGACTTGGCAGCGCATGTCTTTAGCAAATATAGCCGCCTCCGGCTACTTCTCGGCTGACCGCGCCATCCGCGAATAC
>CAYSTR010000090.1:0-8660 GCA_964433745.1 uncultured Oscillospiraceae bacterium
GGTCATAAAGCTTTATCACCTGACCGCCCCGGGAACTATACCCATCTGGCATTTCACCATCAGTCATAAAATTGGCAAACTCTGTCATATTCGCTTTCCCAAGTATAACGGCATCTGCTTCACGCAGCTTTTTAACTATATATGCGTCAGTTGGTGCGAAGTTATCTTGTAATGCTAAAGATCCGGCACTTGTACGCATTTTATCGGATGTATTTACGTTGTCTTTTAGTAGGACTGGTATTCCAAAAAGAGCACCCATTAGCGCCGGATTTTAGTTTCGCATCCAAAGTATCGGCAATAAACAGAGCATCTGGGTTGATTTCTAGAACGGCGTTCAAACCATTATCACCTTTATCAATTTCTGCAATGCGCGATAAAAAAATCAGCACAAGCTCCCGGATAGTCAATCTGCCGTCTTTATATGCTGCATGTAGCTCTGATATGGTCGCGTAATGGTATTGTGTCATGCTCTTAATTCCTCACTATTATATTAACTAATCCTGCAAAAAAGCAATTATATCTTTAATCCACATCTTCATAAAACTGATTGATATATAATTTATGATAAGCCCCTTTCTGTGCCAAAAGATCTTCATGTTTCCCGCATTCAATAATTTCGCCGTTGCTCATCACCGCAATTAGATCTGCTTTTTTAATTGTTGAAAGCCTGTGTGCGATTACAAAACAAGTTTTGTTTTTCATCAAATTAAGCATTGCTTCCTGTATTTTCAATTCAGTACGCGTATCAACATTTGATGTTGCTTCATCCAGGATCAAGATAGAAGGATTTGCAATGATAACGCGTGCTATGCCAAGCATCTGCTTCTCTCCTTGGCTGAGATTTATAGCATTCTCTAAAATATCAGTATCGTAGCCTTGGGGGAGACGTCTGACGAAATCATGCGCATTTGCTAGTTTAATCGCAGCAATGATTTCATCATCTGTCGCATTTAATCTACCGTAACGGATATTTTCTTTGATAGACCCGAAAAAAAAGTAGTTGTCCTGTAGCACGATTCCTAAGGATGATCGTAAAAAACAACGCTTTATCTTTTTGATATTCATCCCATCAATAGCAATAAATCCATGCTCTATATCATAAAACCGTGATAGCAGATGAATCATTGTTGTTTTACCAGTACCTGTAGACCCAACGAGTGCGACTGTTTGTCCTGGTACTACGTTTAGGTTCACATTTTTTAACACCGGCTTTTCTGCGGTGTATCCAAAATTTACATCCGAAAAAGTAACATGACCTCGTAAACCATCGATAATCACTGCATCAATTTGATCCTCCGGTTCCGTTTCTTCATCCATAATCTCAAATACTCTCTCTGCACCTGCTACTGCAGAAAGGATCATGTTATACTGTTCCGTGAGTTTTAAGAGAGGCATGATATACTGCTTCGCATAGATCGTAAAGCTGGCAATCATACCTACTTCAATATAGCCATTTATGCAGAGAATGCCGGCAATTGCCACAAGCAACACGTAACTGATGTTATTTAACATATTCATTATCGGTCCGATAACCAGCGCATAAATCCGTGCTCCTATACATGCTTGTGTAACTCTTTATGAATACTTTCAAAGGATTCAATCTCGATATTTTCACGGGAAAAGACTTTAACCACACGCTGCCCAGATATGATTTCCTCAATCTTTCCATTAAGTTCACCTAGCAATCCTTGGTTTTTAACAAAATATTGATGTGCGTGCTTAGAAAACAATTTTGTTACTAAATACACGACAGGAATTGAAATCAACGATACTAGTGTTAATATAGGGCTGATGTATAACATAAATACCAATGCTCCAGAAACCGTGATAACACTCGTTACAATCTGAGCTATACTCACGTTTAGCATATGGATGACTGTATCGATATCGTTTGTGAATCGGCTCATGATTTCGCCATGTGTTTTAGAATCAAAAAAACCAAGTGGTAATTTCTGAAGTTTGGTAAATAAATCCCTTCGTATGTCTGCAGCTGTTTCTTGTGCGATCATAATGGAAATTAATTTTTGTAAATAGGTAAGCGTACTTTCCAACACATAGAGTACAGAGAGGTATGCTAAAACGACAACTAAACCGGAAAAATCCGATTTCAATATATAATTATTAATTGCCACACCGATCAAATATGCACCCAAAAGACCTAACAGTGTAGAGAAAATAATGCACATGATCATGAAAAAAAGGTTTTTCTTCTTTATGTATTTATTTATTCTTTTTAAAGTGTTAGTCGAAAGCTTTTTACCCGAAGCGACCATTCCGGGACCTACCAATAAATAACTCTCCGCTCTGTTTTTTGACTTTTTATTTCTCATACCAGCTTCTCCTCATTCTGTTGAGATAAATAGATTTCCCTGTAGGTTTTGCTGGTATCTAATAACCCCTTATGATTACCTATCGCTGTTATTTCGCCGCCTTCTAACACAATTATTTTGTCTGCTTGCATCACGGTTGAAATACGCTGTGCGATAATCAGTTTTGTACAAGGACTTAATTCATCTTGCATTGCTTTTAGAAAACGGGCTTCTGTTACAATATCCAAAGCACTTGTAGAGTCGTCGAAAATAAGGATTTCTGGTCTTTTTATCAATGTCCTTGCTATTGCCACACGTTGTCTTTGCCCACCTGATAAATTGACACCGCCTTGTTTTATTTCTGTATTGTAACCGTTTTCTTGCTGTGTAATAAATTCGTGTGCTTGTGCTATTCGTGCTGCCGCTTCTACTTCATCGTCTGTGGCAACCGGATTACCCCATTTTATATTCTCTTTTATGGTGCCTGTAAACAATAAGGTATGTTGTAAAATTAAACCAATTCGCCTTCTTATGTCATCAAGGTCATATTCCCGCACATCAATTCCGTTTAAAAGCACTGATCCGGACTCTACATCGTATAACCTTCAGAATTAAGCTTATGAGTGAAGTTTTTCCGGCACCAGTCTGTCCCAATATCCCAACAGTTTCGCCCGATTTAACAGAAAAGCTGATGTTTGAGAGCACTGGATTTCCTGTTGATGCGGGATATCGAAAAACTACATTATTAAACTCTAAGGATACCTGTTCTTTAACTAGGGCAATGGGAGATACTGGGTTCGTTATATCTAAATGTGTGTTAAATACTTCATTAATACGTTCTGCAGATACCTTGCCGCGCCCAAATTCAATGATTAAGTTACTGAATGTATTGACAGATATCAGTATTTGTGCTAAGAAATTGATATACGCCATAATATCACCAACATGAACCGATCCTTCTATCACACGAATACCACCGAACCAAAGCACCAATACCACAGTCAAATTTATCATCATCATAGAAGCCGGAAGCAGAATGATGGATATGTGAGAGGCTATGATACCGGTTTGTTTGAGTTCTTTATTGGCGAAACTAAATTTTTCAGTTTCGCGATCCTCACGCATAAAAGCTCTAACAACTCTAACTCCTGCAAGATTTTCTCGAACAACAAAGTTTTGCTTATCGAGTTTTAATTGAGATGATCTAAATAACGGAAGCCCTTTTTTTATGACCAACACCATAATGATAATTATGATAGGTATGTTCATGCAAAAAATAAAAGTAAGTTCTTTATTTAAAGTGTTCGCGATTATGATACTACCCATAATTAACAGTGTGGTTCGTAATAACATATGAAGCGTTATCATAATTTGTTGCACTTGCGTAATATCATGGGTTAGTCGTGTTGTTAACGTAGCATTTGAATACTGATCCAAATTAGAAAATGAAAAGCATTGAATTTTTCTAAATAAATTAGAACGAATATCTCTGCCAAAACATTGCCCGACTATAATAGAAAAAATAAGCCCCACCGTGTTACATATTGCAGCGACCAATATAATTGAAGTCATGTATATCATAGTATTTATGATATAATCCGAATCGTTGTTTACAACGCCAGCATTTATCATATCCGCAATCATGCGGAGAATATAGGCATCCATAATTGATCCAAGTGCTGTGAATATAAATGCTGTTACGGCGAATAGTATATGAGGTCTTAAAAATCTTGTTAGCTTTATCAATTTATGAACCATCTCTTTCTGCTTGTATGTATACATTTAAGTGTGTTCAAAATCTGCCTTTTTGTATTGAAATGCCATTATGATGCTATTTAAGATTTTTGATCGGAGAATCCAAACCGCTATTTTCTAAATTTTATCTTTAGCTAACTCAAAAACTTCTATAAATTTTCTTATCACAGTATATCATATTTGGTGAAATAAGACAATAGCTTTATTGAATAAAGGAAAAATTTGCGTTTTCTTTTCTTGAATTTTATCAACATCCCCTCTTGACAAATAACATATGTTCTGGTATACTATCCATATCAACCCACTACAATATAAAGGAGACAAAGAATGACAACATGAAAGAGCAAAATGAGCAGCCGTTCGGGGAGTATGTCGAGGCCCTCCGTAAAGAGAAGAGTAAATCCCTCCGGGAAACGGCGAGGGCTATCGACGTCTCACCCCAGTTTTACAGCGAAGTGGAAAAAGGACGACGCAGCGCGTTTACTGCCGATCGTCTTCAAAAGCTTCGTACCTTCTTGACCCTATCAGAATCAGAAGCAGAGGTGATGTATAACAAAGCGGCCGAATCCCGCAAGGCAAAGGACATAGCCGTACCCCAGGATTTCTCCGACTATATCGTGGAGCGGGATTATACCATGTCAGCACTTCGGTTGGCAAAGGAACTCGATGCCAATGAAGAAGACTGGCAGAGGTTTGTTGACGATTTATTGCGACACCGAAAGGAGTAGACAGAGGTTGATGACCCAGTTCAGCTACAAACAAACAACTACAGGTGTACCCATTATCAGTGATGAAGATATTGAAAATGACGTTAGTATCCTTCTTTCCGATTTTAATGCGGATTTATTGTAAACACCCCAACCGCTTGATGTTGAAGCCTTCGTTGAAAATTATCTTGATCTGAATATCCATTACGAGCATCTATCACATAACGGATACATCTGGGGGCGTATGGTGTTTAATAACAGACAAATTCCTGTTTATGTACCTGAACAAAAGTGTGCAGCACTTGTACCTATTGATGCAGATACCATCGTTTATAGATAACAGTCTGTTAAATGGAAAAAACGATTTTGCTTTTCGCTCTACAATAATGCATGAATGTGGTCACAGCTGTTATCACGCACATATCTTCCGGGAGGATGATAACCAGTTATCGTTATTTACAAATGATAACCCATGTGACCGGTTAGCAGCTACAGTATGCAGATCAAGGGATGTATCTGGAAGTGGACGCCGCAGTTTGGTTAGCGACCACGATTGGATAGAGCATCATGCTAAATACTTCAGTGCAGCAATTTCTATGCCAAAGCCTACGGTTCGTATAGTCTGCTCCAGTTTCAAACGGGTAATATCAGAAGAAGAGGACGATATTCTAGCAAAACAAGTATCAAAGGTATTTAACGTGTCCCCAACCTCAGCAAAAATACGCATAAAACAGCTTGGCTTAGACTTTACCGGACAAGCAGAATCCCAGATACTCATATAACCACCCCACTGGCACCCAAAATGAAGGGTGCAAAAATACACGAATACTGTCAGTCTATTGATTGACAGTATTCGCCCTCATACAGACAGTTTTTATTGACATCATATGTACTATTTTTTGACATCGTGAGGAGGCATTCAAAATGGAAATGTAATTAAACATAACCTACAAACTAAGGAATCAACGTAAGCGCCTATCCTGTCCTCGGTGTAACTATCGGGTGATCGATGAGGGAATAGGCACGTCATTAGAGCTACATATCATGAAAGATTGTGAATCGTGGAATGCCGACTATTACACGAAATGCGGACACTGTAAAGCTGAGATTGGTGTCAGAAAAATAGAATAACTTCTGTACTTAGTACAGAGCACGCCGCAAATGTCACCACAGTGTGACAGATATTAAATATGACGGACGAGCCTGACAAGTAGCTGCAAAGCTATGCGTTAGGCTCGTTTTTTTTTATTTGTGTTTGCTTGTTCAGGCTCCGAAAGGAGCCAAAAATGGACAATCAACAACGCATTATTGAAATTGATGGTGAGCAAGTTCCTGTAACCGAAGAGGTATACCATGCCTATAAGCGCCCTCAGTGGGCAGAAAATAAGCGCAACGAGCGCGCTAAACGATGTCGTGACGAAAAGGGCAACCGCTGTACCCAGGACTGCCGATTATGTGAGAAGCCCCGTTTGGGCAGTACCCTTTCGCTGGACAAGTTCTCGGAAGATGGGTTTGAGGTCTCCGACCCAGTGGACATATCTGAACTTGTAGCGGACAAGCTCTTGCTTGAACAGCTATATATAGCACTACATGAATTAGATTCGGACGAGCTATCTCTTGTACAAGCACTATTTTTTGGGGATCGCTCCGAACGTGATTATGCTGCCGAAATCGGTATTTCTCATCAAGCTGTTGGTAAACGGAAGAAAAAGATAATCGAGAAATTACGGGGTTATATTGGGTCTGCGGGGGAATAGGTAATCCGTAATATTTTATACTCCTCTTTTTTGTTTAAGGGATTGACTTTCTATAAAAAGTACGCTATACTAACTGTATCAAATAGTGAAAGCGAGGTGGACAAAATGAAAAGTACATGTTTACTGATAAAATTAAGAGTCGTTTTGTCCGCTGTTAAATGATAAGTACCTTTTTCATAGGCAGTAACGTATCGCCTCTGATTTTATCAGGGGTGATTTTTGTTTTACTAAACTTACGAAAGAGGTACAAACATGGATAATTTAAGATTTGTGCAGATTGAAAAAGACAACGAGCAACAATATAACGAAATTTTACCGTTATGGCTTGATTTCAGCGATGAAGTAAACGAGCATGAGAAAAAATCAGAACACAGAGAAGTTATTGTCAAAAACTTGGAACGTAGGATTAGTGTTCAAGGTAATAGAATTGATATGCACTTTGAAATTGTGTATTTGGATCATCAAGCAATAGGGTTTGCTAATTTTGCTATTGATTTGGGCACAGTTTATGGTCTGCTTGAAGTAGGATTTGGCACAGTTATGGGGTTTTATATAGCGCCCTACTACCGCAGAAAGGGATTAGCTAAGCTGTTATTTGACCGTATCCAATCAATATTGTTAAATCATGGCGCAAAGCGTATGTACCTCTGCCCAGATTCAGTTACAGGGAAACCTTTTTGGAAAGCGATGGGCTTTGCTGACAGTGAAATAATTTACCCATATGATAATCTTCCAATATACACGAAGAGTCTTGTCAAGAGAAGCATACCATCAATTAAAATACTTCAAATTGCAGAAAGCAAGAAAAAATCAATTATCTGCAATCATATACTAAAAGCGCTGCCCGATTGGTTCGGTGTTCCCGAAGCAATCGAGGACTATACGCAAAAGGTTGCCGACATGCCTTTTTATGCTTGTTATTATGATGGTATAGTAGTCGGTTTTGTTGCAATTAAGGTTCATAACACCGACACAGCCGAGGTCTGTGTTATGGGTGTGATACAAACATATCATCATATGGGTATAGGGAAAAAGCTTATTAATGAATGTATAAAATATTGCAAATGGCAAGGACACAATTTCCTAACTGTAAAAACACTTGCTGACTTAAACCCCGATGAGGGATATAGTAGAACAAGAGCATTTTATCTATCATGCGGTTTTCGTCCAATTGAGGTGTTTACACAAATATGGGATGAGAGGAACCCTTGTTTATTTTTAGTTAAGGCAGTGCAATCGCCGGTTATTCGCCCTATGTGTAAGGGTGATATAGCATTTTTATGTGAGCTTATGAACAAGCCAGAAATAATGTCTTCACTCCATACAAAGAACACTGATATTTTACATTGGCAAGATTTTTATACGGCATCACAATCAGATGATGACGAGGAGAATTTTATTATTTATCAGGATGGTACACCTTGTGCGTGGTTAAAAATAAACGGTTTATTAAATGAAGATATGGCATGGATTGCTATGCTCGTCGTCCACCCAAAAATGTGGGGACAAGGCGTTGGACAAGATGGAGTTAAATTTGCTGAAAACTATGTGCAAGAAAAAGGAATATGTAAGCTAGGCATCCATACCACCGATGATAATATTTCGGCACAAGGCTTGTACAAAAAATGCGGTTATACCATCACAGAATACGGTGATTGCACTACGTGTGACGGAATGGCAAGAAAAGGCTATACTTTTATTAAAGTATTGCAATTTAACACCCACTATAGGCATCTTGCTTCAACCGACTTATCTTCAAAAATGCTGGCTCATTTCAACCGCTATCAAGAAGTCCGGCAGTATTATGCTAAGCTAGAAGATGGTTTAGTTGTAAAGGAATGCAATTTCACCGAGCAATGGGACGATAACAAAAAGATCTCAGTAATTGAAAATGATTTTAAAGAGGCGCTAGAATACGGTGGAGCAATATTCGGTGCATATGATAATGGCAAGCTGATAGGCTTTTGTTGCTATGATGGTAGGTTTATAGGGAGAGAACAGAATTATTTACAACTTATATATCTTCATGTCTCATGTGAGTATCGAGGCAAGGGCATCGGGCGTTCACTCTTAAATTTGTGTGCTGACGGTGCTAGAAAAGCAGGCGCAAAGAAACTATATATCAGTGCAGG
>CAYSTR010000091.1:0-8604 GCA_964433745.1 uncultured Oscillospiraceae bacterium
AATCTTTGAAGTTGGCTGAACATATGCTTTTCATAGACGATGAAGCCTTATAGGTAAAGATAAATACCGAGACATGCAACTTAGAGGAGTTTGTTTTCAAGCAGACAGGTAAAAATCATATAAAAAGCCCTGTAAGTTTAGTGTCTGCACTGGGTGGGAGTAATAAAAACGAGCTGATGTTTGGTTCGGGTGAGGTAACCGTTGATGAAACAACAAATAAGGCATCTATTATTTATCCCGAAGCCGTATACTCATACAATAGCGCTCCGACAGGAATAAAGCTAACCATAGACATATCGGTAAATACGGGCGTATTGGAAATACGCTATTTGACTGAACTGTCACCCGAAGGCGAGAGCTTGCCACTACTTACCTTTTTATCAAACGGCGGATTTACTGCCGGTGATGACGAGGTGCTGACTGCTCCTATGTGGAGCGGGGGAACATACTGGGAAGATCCCAATAGCAATAGTATTCTCTCCGGGGGTGTCCGGGTTGGTTATCCAGGGGAAAATGACCAATCCCTTGAGAGCGGTTATGTGGACTTGTATGCCTCCGATGGCTCTGGCGGAGTGGGTATTGCATATATAAACACACCCCGTATGGCCATGGAGTTCGCTATAAAAACTGGTGAAAATGGCGTACAGTTCTCACCCGTACTATTTGAACTAAAACAAATTCTGGGGAAGAGTGTACCGCTTGAACCCGGAACACGCTTTGAATCAGGTTCTCTGCTGATAATCCCTCACGAAGGGGATTGGCACGCCACCGCCGATGTATACCGTAAGTGTTTTAATCTTGCATTTGTAAAACCGGATGGTTCGCCGGACTACTTGACATTGGACGATATTAGTATTAAGGCCAAGGATACGGACTTTATTATTCGATTCTTTGCCGGTTTGGACGGTAAGCTTGAGAACACCTACGAGGAAATGTATACAAAGCTTTCGGAGAGATTAACGGCATATGGGATAAAGAGCGGGGAAAATCCTCACTGTACTGTGTGGATTGCCGGGCAAAATGAAAAGGGGTACGCCTTTGATGTACCGGCTATGTTCCCGTCCTTTCCTCCATCGGGGGGAAACGAGGGGCTAGCAGTATTTATGGAGCGGATGCATGATATTGGATGTACAACATTCCAATATGAGCACCCTTTCGCAACTGACCCCGACGGTAAATACTATATTAAAGAGAGCGATCCCCTGCAGCACACAGAGTATTGGAACCTTTGTAACCACCATTCTATTTGCATAGATAACGACGCTGTTCAGAGTCTTTGGCGTGACACACTGCTCAAGGAATTTAGACAGTATAATGTGGATGCTCTTCAGTTTGACCAGGGTTCGCTGCAACAAACAGTGTGCGACCTACCCGGACATAACCATGGACTAGACAGCATGTCCCGCCTCACCTCACATATAAAGGCTATCGATGAACTGGCAATATTGGTAAGAGAGGGGCTACCGGAAGGAGCATTTATCAACAGTGAAGGCTCATCCGATATGCTGACACGCTACATGGATATAAAAGGAGGCGGATGGTACCGTCCGCAGCTTTTTGGCGGCAAAACCAATATGTACATGCGTCAGTATACATTCCCGGAATTTCTTATACAGTATGATAGTGTTAAATATTTAAGTCAAAATGTCTTTATGCAATCTGCATTGTATGGTGCTATTGCAGGAGGAATCGTAACACTCAACGAAAGCACCTCTATTGAAATGGGAGCCGAATTTGTTCGTTTTCGCAGAGAGATAAGAGATGCAAACGCCCCTGGTTTCCCATTTGGTTTTCGCGACAATGTAGGCTTGAGCATCTCTGACGACAAGCTTGAGGCTAAGGTGTTTGTCTCCGAGGATGCACTAACCGTAACCTATTGCACCGGTGATTTGGCTGTGAAAGATTGTACAATTACTGTCGACCCATCTAAACTGGGATTAAAAGGCGACATTAAAAGCATCTCTTGTTCGCTGGAAGCAAATAAAGCCGGTTTTACAATCCTTA
Organism: uncultured Oscillospiraceae bacterium; assembly: GCA_964433745.1. Taxonomy (GTDB): domain Bacteria; phylum Bacillota; class Clostridia; order Oscillospirales; family Ruminococcaceae; genus CAYSTR01. The sequence continues at coordinate 2,005 of CAYSTR010000091.1, forward strand.
AGCTATAGGAAAAAACAATGAGCAAAAAAGGAATGGAAAGATGAATAATTATAACTTTTTTACAGGAAAAATACCTTTTGAAGGGAAATGCAGCAAAAATCCTTTAGCTTTCAAGCATTATGACCCTTCAGACAAGCTCATGCGTGAATATCTTCGCTTTGCATTATCATATTGGCACACATTATGCGGAACGGGCTCGGACATGTTTGGTGAGGGGACTACAAATAAATCATGGAACGGTAACGACCCACTAGATATTGCCATAAAAAAAGCTGATGTTGCTTTTGAACTGATGGATGTGTTGTCTGTTGATTACTTCTGCTTCCATGACCGTGATATCGCTCCAGAAGGTAAAACATTGGCCGAGAGCAATGAAGTACTTGACAAGGTATCTGATTACATTCTTGAAAAGATGAAATCAACAGGCAAAAAGTGTCTTTGGGGCACAGCAAACTGCTTTTCTAATAAACGTTATATGCACGGAGCCGGAACCGCCCCCAACGCTGATGTGTTTGCTAAAAAAGCCATTGATGTAACAATTAAACTGGGTGGAGAGGGGTATGTATTTTGGGGAGGACGTGAAGGTTATGAAACACTACTCAACACAAATCTGGGTCTGGAACAGGATAATATGGCGCGCTTGATGAAGATGAGTGTGGAATATGCCAGAAAACAAGGCTTTACAGGGGACTTTTACATAGAACCAAAGCCTAAAGAACCAACCAAACATCAATACGATTTCGATGTATCTACTGTCTTAGCCTTTTTACGAAAGTATGGGATTGATAAGGACTTTAAGATGAACATAGAAGCAAATCATGCTACGCTTGCAATGCACACATTTCAGCATGAAATACGTGTAGCGAGGGAAAATGGTGTATTGGGTTCGATTGACGCCAATAAGGGAGACCTGTTATTGGGATGGGATACAGATGAGTTTCCAACCAATGTGTACGATACCACCCTAGCTATGTATGAGATAATTAAAGCGGGAGGATTCACAAAAGGAGGTCTAAACTTTGATGCAAAGACGCGCCGGGGCAGCTATACCACCGAAGATATTCTGCACAGTTATATAGCTGGAATGGATGCGTTTGCGTTAGGTTATAAGCTGGCAAAGTCAATCATTGATGATGGCCGCATTGATGGTTTTCTGTCCAATAGATATTCAAGCTACCATGCGGGCATTGGCGTAGAAATTATTAAAGGCACCACACTAGAGGTGTTGTCTGAATACGCAATAAATATAGGAGAGGTGAGTACAAACGTCAGTGGTAATCAAGAACTGCTTGAGAATATTATTAACGAAGTCATGTTCTGCTCGTAGGTTAGTTTAGTTTTAAATAAGTATGGCATTAAATAAAGTGAAAGCCCTACTTATTGTTAAGAATACAATCATTTTCATACTGGCACTAAAACTGTGAATTTTCCGAGACATTATTCGTATTTGAAGGTATTCTCAACAATATTTTAGGAATATTATGTAAGGTTCAAAGGAGTTAATTGTTACGAATAAAAAGGGTGAAACATACAATTCAGGGCGGTTAGCAAATGCTAACCGCCCTGAATTTTTATACTCTATCAATTTTAATATTATTACTATTGACATCTAAGGCATCACTAAATACTGCATAGTGACACCTCGTTGTAATATAAAGGAATAAAGAGGGAACTGTGCAGATTTGGAGTTGACATAATTTGCACTGTTTCCTTGTTTTTATCCATATTCGTACCTCATACCATAAAATCACCAGTCGGGTTACTTGGTCATGTACAATAGCGAAGTACCCTTAAAGTCCTCTCTCAACTCAAAACATTTTGAAAGAGAGGATAAGCCATATGGCTAAAAGAAAGGATTTTTACATACGCATACATAAGCAGAGCATACCTGTTTCGGAAGATGTGTACAGCGTCTATTATCGGATGCATGAACACGAACGCTATCAAAAAAGAAGGGATAAACAAAAAGGTATTGTTTCTCTTGATTCGAGTAACGAAATGTTTTTGTTTAGAATGCATTACCAAAGCATTGAGGATACAGTAATAAGTAACCTCACTCAAGAAGCTTTGCACGATAGTATAAATAAGCTTTCTAACTTAGAAAAAGAGCTTATCTATGCTTTGTATTACCAAGGCTACAGTGAGCGGGAATGGTCTGCCTTTACAGGCATACCCTACACTACTATTCATGACAGAAAAATCAAAGCATTGGAAAAACTGAAAATATTTCTAAAATAGTTGTAGTTTTTTCCGTGCAACCCCCTCACTTTTTTCCTATATATAGTGAGGGGGTTTTCTTACCCTTTCTGTACATTGAAATATACCGGTTTCTTCCGGTCATATCTATAACTCAAATACATTATAATGCTACTTCTGCCTTGAACGCGTCACTGCATTGGGCAGCCTGCTCGGATGGGGGGGAGTTCTGTGGTATTCGCGGACAGCGGTACTCCGGTGCTATGACATTACTGGTGTAATGGTTTGAGAATGATAGTTATTGATATATTCTGCATATTTGAATACCAGAAACTATGGGCAGAAGGAATACGCTTCTGCCCATGCTTGTGTTATTCATAATGATATCATGGTAATGACAAGGAGGGACATATATGTCCGCAAACAATCTGGCACAGCAAGTATCGTATAAGCTCATGTTAAAAGATTATCCCGATGTACTAAACATCGAGCAGATGTGCGGTGTGCTTGGTATCAGCACAAAGACAGGATATAAGCTGCTTAAAGATGGAAAGCTCATATTCATACGGGTTGGGCGGTCATATCGCATCCCTAAATCCTCATTATTTTCATACTTAAAGATACTCGGATGGAACTGCTAAAATATTATAGCTTTAAATCGGTGAAGTGCTTGATTTGTTCTCTCCTATGCGCTATACTGTAAATGTCAACGGTAGGTGGAGAACGGTCTGTACCATCGGAAAGGAGTTAATATGGTATCTGGACACCTACAAGAAAAGAAAGGCTTTTATTATATAGTGCTTAACTACCGCGATGAGAACGGTACACGCAAGACCAAATGGCAAGCAACAGGGTTGGCGGTAAAGGGGAATAAAAAGAGGGCAGAGTTACTCTTACAAGAAGCTCGAAAGAGCTTTGAACTGCCAAAATCGCTCGAGGATAACGCAGATGATGGTTTGTTCTCAACCTTTATGGTGAGATGGCTTGAGGTACATAAAACCTCTATATCTCCAGTAACCTACGCGGCATATGCTAACATGGTGGAGCGCACAATTACACCCTATTTCAAAGCGAAGGGAATATTGCTAGAAGAGCTTACTGCCAAACACATTCAGGATTTCTATAGTGAGCGGATAAAGCATGTGACGGCTTCCACGGTTATTCATTACCACGGAATTATCCATAAAGCATTGAAGTATGCGGTGAAAATGGACATGCTTGCAGTTAATCCGGCAGACAAGGTGGAGCGTCCTAAGCGGGATAAGTTTATCGGGGGTTTCTATGACTGTGATGAGATGAAGGTGCTGTTTGAAGCGGTCAAGGGGCATAAGCTTGAGCTTGCAGTGCTGTTCGGCGGTTTTTATGGGTTAAGACGCAGCGAGATTGTCGGGCTAAAATGGGACGCTATCGACTTCAAGAACAATACAATCACTATCCGGCACACAGTCAATGACTGTCTTATAAACGGTGAGCGTGTACGCATCGAGAGTGACAAGACTAAAACAAAATCCAGTCTGCGTGTACTACCCCTAGTATCGTCATTTCGGGAGAGATTGCTAGAGTTGAAAGCCGCAGGAGAAGAATGCCGCCGTGTATGTAAGAGTGCATATAATAAGCAGTATCTTGACTACATCTATGTAGACGAGTTGGGTGAGCGGATAAAACCATCTTATATCACATGTGCGTTTCCGGAACTGCTCGCTAAAAAAGGACTACGCCGCATACGTTTCCATGATTTGAGGCACTCATGTGCTAGTATGCTGCTCGCAAACGGCGTACCAATGAAGCAGATACAGGAATGGTTAGGGCATAGTGACTTTTCCACCACCGCCAATATCTACGCACATCTAGACTATAACTCGAAACTTTCATCTGCCAGTGCGCTTATGGAGGGACTAAGAATATGATGCGATTATTGACCGCTACAATAGAGAAAAGCCCTTAACCATGCGGTTTAGAGCTTCTCAAAAATGGCGGAGGATGAGGGATTCGAACCCCCGTGCCTTTTGGGCAAATGGTTTTCAAGACCACCGCGTTATGACCACTTCGCTAATCCTCCGTATAGGTTCTCTCTGACGCACCCTCCGGAAAAAGGAGAGAACAAGAGGAGAGAACACATCGAAACTATTCAGTTGTTACCTTAGAATATTCGCATAAACAAAGGGATTTCGGCAGATAGTATACCGTGAACACTAATGGTTTTCAAGACCACCGCGTTATGACCACTTCGCTAATCCTCCGTATATATAGGGCGAAGCGTACCCCGCCCCATAAAAAACTATCTCTTCGAGAACTGAGGAGCGCGTCTTGCGGCCTTGAGACCGTACTTCTTACGCTCTTTCATACGCGGGTCACGTGTTAAGAACCCGGCTTTTTTCAGCGTTCCGCGCAGATCGTCGCCTGTTAAAAGCAGTGCGCGGGCTATGCCGTGACGGATAGCACCTGCCTGTCCGGATACGCCGCCGCCTGCTACTGTGCATATAATGTCAAACCGAGTACCCATGTTACACAGCTCAAGGGGCTGACGCACTATGAGCTTTAGGGTCTCCAGACCGAAATAATCGTCAATGTTTCTGCCGTTTATTGTTATGTTGCCGCTGCCCGGATAGAGACGCACGCGTGATACCGAGTGCTTTCTTCTGCCGGTGCCGTAGAAATATGGTTTTTCACTCATGTTTACGTACCTCCCTTAAAATTCCAGGACTTCGGGCTGCTGTGCGGTGTGCTTATGCTCCGCTCCCTTATAGACGCGCAGTCTTGTAAATGCGGTGCGTCCTAAGGTTGTGCCGGGGAGCATACCCTTGACCGCCAGCTCCATTGCAAGCTCCGGCTTTGTTGCCATGAGCGTCTTATATTGGGTCTCCTTGAGACCGCCTACCCAGCCGGAATGACGGCGATAGTACTTTTGTGTGAGCTTGTTGCCAGTGAGCACCGCTTTTTCAGCGTTGACAATAATTACGTGATCCCCGCAATCTACATGGGGGACAAATATGGGCTTGTGCTTGCCGCGAAGCAGCACTGCCGCTTTAGCCGCTACACGTCCGAGCGGTTTTCCTGCTGCGTCCAGAATGTACCACTTACGGTCGATCTGCCCCTGTTTGGGCATGTATGTCGACATACGACTTCCTCCTTGACGGTAGTTAAAGTAAGGAAATCTTGTTTCCCTCTACAATCACGAATTACATTATATAATAACATGTCCCGTTTGTCAAGCAGTTTTTTTAAATATTTTAATTTTTGTACATCAAGGTACCTGTATCTTCACTTTTCGCCTCTATGCTTCTGTTATCACTCTATAAAACATAAAATATAGACTATTGACTTATAATCAGTAGTGTGATATACTGAATAATAAGCAGTAGTGAGGAGGTTTATTATGACAAAACGATTATTTTTAAGCTCGATAAAGGCTCGGCTGTATCTCGAAATACCCGATGCCAAGCAGCGCGAGATAATATCGCAATATAGACGCTTTTTTGAGGAGAGCAGCACAAGAGGCGCCAGTGAAGCCGCCATTTGCGCAGAGCTTGGAGATCCGGAGCTTTTGGCGGCGGAGATTATCAGCGAATACGGGCAGGGCAAGGGTGAGACGGTCACTAAAAAAAGCATTCGCTTATCTGCCGCGGTTTTTATGATATCTGCAGTAATGGGAATGTGGGGTATGTTTGCCCTTAATTCCCCTATTTTACAGCTTTTCTATTTTACAATACTTCCGACCGCACTAATATTTATTCTGGGTGGATGGAGGCTTTTTAAGATAGGAGGGGACAAGAGCGGTTCGGGGCGTATTTACTTTGGTGGTCTTATCTTTATTCTGCTCATGGGGGTGTCTCTGTTTATTTTATCCTCCCCGATTCAAAACACCGGAGAGGGAATATACGCCTTATTAAATATACCTATCGACAGAATAGGACCTATTATTAATAACACATCGTCTGTTTTTCTCGTTTTAACCGGTGCAGGACTGGTGTTTCTCTGCGTTCGTATTTTGCGCGGAAATGTGCTGCTCGTCCCCCTTATATATATGGGGTTCGGTGTAATCTGTGCGCTGTCCTCACATATGCGGCTATTAAGGGATATGTCCGAGGTAAGCACCTACACATCAGCTGTTAACGGTATTTTACTAATGCCTGTAATCGCCGCGGCAATATCATTTTTTGTGTATCTTGCAATCGTTTTCATAAGGAGGTCAAGAGCATGACGGCGCAGCTGAAAAAGGGTATTCTGGAGTTTTGCGTTTTACATGTACTGTCCGAGGGGGAATACTACGGCTACGAAATAATGAAGCACATTACGGCAGTTTTTGCAGACACTGCGGAGCGTACGGTATACACCATCCTGCGCCGTCTGCTCACTGACGGATACACTCGCTGCTACACACGAATAAGTGACAATGACCCCAGC
>CAYSTR010000092.1:0-8559 GCA_964433745.1 uncultured Oscillospiraceae bacterium
TTCAACCCGGAGGTGTACTGATATTCGTGGGACGAAGAGACTTCTCCAAGGTTTCAATTATCACCAATGTGTTGGCGAGGGTATATCGAGGGCAGGGCGGTAAAGGAGATAGCTAGGAGATAAAAATGAACGAGGTAGTAAGGCTAGAGATTATAAGAATGCCAACAGTCTATATTATGGGTAAGGAAATCCGCTACAGCGATGAAGCACTAAACAGCGGTGATAACCGGCTGCCGGAATTTTGGGATAAATGCTGTAAGGAGGGCATATTTGCCCCCCTTACCTCGCAGCTGGATTGTATCTATGACAGCTCCCCTGTGGGCGTTTTTCTCGACTGGTATCTGGGTGACGGTAATTTTTCCTACATAGTAGGTATGCTCATGAAGGAGAATGCAGTCCTTCCGGATGGATATGTTGTGCGCAGGCTTGAGGAAACTGATGCGGCGCTGTGCTGGGTAAAATGCCAATCCATAACGGATACCCGCACCGTCCCGTTTGAATCTACAGCAAAAGCTATATCCGAGGCGGGACGCAGCTGCGGGAATATGAAATGGTGTATAGATCTTTATAACAGCGAGCGAAGTGTGACACCGGACGAAAACGGCTATGTAATCTTGGATTGCTATATTCCCCTCGACTAAAATCAGGGGAATGGCAGATTAAAATATGTTATGATAAAGTTATGATGCCTTTACCTTACCTTGAAGTCTGCGCATCTCCATATATCCCATGAGAACCACCCAGACGTATGCCAGTGTCTTTGGAATCATGAGGATACCGATTGTGGGGATTGTATCAGCCCATAATACCACCGGGACATAGAAGCCGAACGAGAGAATGATGGCAAGCGACATAAACCTGTACGCTCTGTCTTTTCTCTTTTTAGCTTCTGCCGCAAAAAGAATGATGATGATAATACCCATTAAAGCAAACGGAATGTTGCGGTAGATGCCCCATTCAACCGGCGGGATGTGCGAGGTCCACTCGTTTTGCGGAAAGAAGCACAGAGCTATGCGCACTGCGGCGAGTGCATAGATGGATAATGTCAGCCCTTTTCTGCCGGATATCTTATACCGTTCGTACCAGATGTGGTATAGGATAACATAAAAGACTGTCATTGTGATGGATGTAATAAATTTGCCGATACCCAGTGCCGCCGCGTTTGCCTCCAGACCGTTTGTGATAAGGGCGTATGAACGGGGTATAAGATGGAACGAATCTCCCAGTCCCAGGGTGACCGCCATTATGCCGAACATGGTATACTGGCGGCTGCCGTTTGCATTTTTAATCATGAGAATACCTATAACCACCACCGAAACGAGATATACCGCGTCAAATGCTGTTTCAAAGAAAGCTTGCATGAATATGACCTCCTATATATTTTTACCTTTAATCTATTGCATTATTGGTTTTCTTGTGGTAAGCTTTGGATTGAGCTGGTTGCTTTTTAAGTAAAAGGAGAATAAAATGAAATTTTACATTGCTTCTAGCCTTAAAAACATTGAACAAGTACGTATTCTGGCAGAGTTACTTAAAGATGCGGGATGGACACATACATATGATTGGACAAGGTGTAGCTCTGATAAAGAAATGGATACAGACGCATTGAGGCTTATGGGCGAAAAAGAATATAATGGAATTAAGCAAGCAGACATAGTAATTGTATTAACTCCGCAAGGCAAAGGAACGCATACGGAATACGGAATGGCAATAGCTCTAGATAAAAAGGTTTATCTATGTCACCCGGATGACACATATTTTAAGTGCGATGAAAATACATCGGTATTTTATTGGCTTTCTCAAGTCAATCGGATTACTGGTGATGTTTATTATATTGGCAGTGAGTTGTTAAGATTACCCTAATTAACTATATAATATCAACAGAGGTACATATGAAAGGCTTCTCTCGCAATGACATGCAGTTTTCACTGTGCGGTTTAAACTGCTCTCTTTGTTCTATGAATATAGACGGTTATTGTCCGGGCTGCGGCGGTGGGGCGGGGAATCAAGGGTGTGCGATTTCACGTTGCAGCCTATCCCATGGAGGAATCGAATATTGTTTTCTATGCAGCGAGTACCCATGTAACAGATACAAAGGTATAGACGAATACGATTCATTCATCACGCACAAAAATCAGCTTGCAGATATTGAGAAAGCGAAGATGATGGGGATTAGTGCGTACAATCTTGTTCAGACCGAAAAGGCTCAGCTTTTACGGTTTATGCTTACAAACTATAATGACGGCAGGAGAAAGACACTGTTTTGTCTCGCCGTGAATCTTCTGGAGCTTCACGATATTAAAGAGATTGTGGATAAAGCCGAACAAGAGAGGGCGGCAAAGGAAATGTCTATCAAGGATGCTTGTGCGTTAGTTGTATCAATGCTTCAAGAAAAAGCGGACGAGCTGGGTATAACGCTAAAATTGAGAAAAAAGGGCAAAACACTAGCTACATAATCACAGAGATACCCTTAGTTATTATCTTCTCGGCAATGGCTGCCATTTCGGCGGCGGTCTCCTTGCGTCCGTTTGCAAGCCACAGCTGGAATATCCCGATACAACCCGAGACTATGTAGGCGTAACCGTAAGAAAATGCCCGCTCGTCCTTTATCTTTAGTGCCAGTGACCAGTCATAAAAGCATATCTCTTTTATAATGCTTTTTAGCCGCTCGATAAATGCCGCGTCGCCGTTTTTGCTCATGAGCACCTGTGCCATCTCGGCATTTTCAGAGAGATAGGTGAATATATCTATTAGCATGGGGAGCGGCTCTGCGCGCATTCTATTGTCTCTGTGCGCCTCTATTATGGCGTTAAACTCCTCGAACATCTCACTTTGTATCTGCTCGACCATGTCAAAGATATCCTTGTAGTGCAGATAGAATGTCCCGCGGTTAATGTCCACCAGATCGGATATCTCCCGAACGGTGATACTGCTCACAGGCTTTTCCTTCAGCAGCTCGGCTAAACCCTGCCGGAGCTGCTTTTTTGTTTTTCTCACCCTGCGGTCTATTGCTTCACTCATTTTTATTCTCCTAATCAACATGGCGGCTTTTATGTGTCTATTATTAGTCAGTTATATAGATAATTGACCATTGCATTATTAGACTAAAGTAATTATAATATATTATAGTCAGTTAATAGACATATGTCAAGCAATATTTAAGGAGCTGTAACGGATGGAAGCCTTTTTTGAGCGAATGATTAAGCATAAAAGAATGATTATTATTATATTTATAGCCCTCACTGCCCTGTGCGGACTGCTGTCCCGGGGGGTGAGTGTAAACTATAACTTTTTCGACTATCTCCCTGATAATGCACCGTCCACCATCGCCCTTGATGTCATGAGTGAGGAATACGCGGGCGGCATACCTAACACACGGATAATGGTCAAGGACGTAACTGTTCCCCAGGCGCTTAGCATTAAAGCGCAGCTAAAGGAGATAGAGGGCGTAATCAGCGTAAACTGGCTGGACGATAGCATAAACATATACGCGCCGCTGGAGAGTGCAGCAAAAAAGACGGTGGAGAGCTTCTATAAGGACGGTCACGCGTTGTTCTCTCTTACGGTGGACGACGAAAAGAAGCTTGTTACTCTCGATGTGCTAAGGGAGACGTTGGAGGGGGAGGGGCTTGACTGTGCGTTTATCGGCAGTGCGGTCAATACAGCCGAGGCGACAAAGTCAAGCGGAAGTGAGGTCGGCAAGATAACCATGCTGGTTATTCCCATATGCTTTATTATTCTCTTACTCACCACAAGCTCATGGTTTGAACCGGTGCTCTTCATGGTGACCATCGGGATTGCGGTGGTGCTAAACAGGGGTACAAACCTCTTTATCGGGGAGATTTCATTCGTCACCAATGCGGCGGGGAGCATTCTGCAGCTTGCCGTGTCCATGGACTATTCCATCTTCCTTTTGCACCGGTTTGCCGACTATCGCGCCGAGGGGTACGATGTTACGTCGGCTATGATAAAGGCGTTAAAGAGCGCATTCTCGACTATCACCGCCAGCGGTATCACTACGGTTATAGGCTTTGCCGCGCTCATTCTCATGCGGTTTAAGATAGGTCCCGATATGGGGATTGTCATGGCTAAGGCGATTGTTCTCAGTATGATATCGGTTCTAGTACTGCTTCCGGTGCTGACGCTTGTATCGTATAAGCTCATTGATAAGACGCATCACCGCTCACTTCTGCCCGGATGGGGTTGGCTTGCGAGGCTTTCCCATAGGATTAAAGCTCCCGCCGCTATTGTGTTTATATTGGTGCTAGTTCCGGCTTATCTGGCGCAGAACGCAAACGACTTCTATTACGGTGCATCCAGCATGTTCTCCGAGGGGACGCGGATAATAGACGAGCGAAACGAGGTCGAGGCGGTATTCGGGAGAGCCAATCAGATGGTGCTTCTAGTGCCGAATGGGGATGTGGTGCGGGAGAAGCAGCTGTCGGACGAGCTTCACAGCACCCCCGGAGTGACCGGAATAATCTCGTATGTGGATATGGCGGGTGCGGAGATTCCCATGGAATACATAGATAAATCCTTACTCTCACAGCTCGTGTCCGAGAACTACAGCCGAATGCTTCTGACGGTGAGCACCGATTATGAGGGTGAAGAGGCGTTTTCATTGGTCACCGCTATTAAGGATGTCTCCGCGAAATACTACGGTGAGGATTACCTGCTGGCGGGGGACAGTGTGAACACCTATGACCTTAAAAATGTCGTGACGGAGGATATGCTAAAGGTCAATCTAGTGGCGATAGGAGCGGTGTTCATCGTGCTTCTGCTGACCATGCGCTCTATTACACTGCCGATAATTCTGGTTCTGACCATCGAGAGCGCCATCTTTATTAACCTGTCGTTTCCCTACTTCGGTAACCAGTACATCTTCTACATCGCTTACCTCATAATCAGCTCAATTCAGCTGGGAGCGACGGTTGACTACGCCATTCTGCTTACAAACAGATACCTCACCGAGCGGGGACAGCATACCAAGAAGCAGGCGCTCATAAACACGCTGACGGGTACATCCCTCTCGATTCTCACGTCCGCGGGTATTCTGGCTCTGGGGGGGCTCGTCCTCGGCTTTATATCGACAAATGGGGTGCTCTCCCAGTTGGGGACGTTTATAGGGCGCGGGGCACTGCTGTCACTTGCTATGGTGCTTCTGGTGTTACCGGCACTGCTATGGTTCTGTGACAGGATTATCGAGAAAACAACAAAAGCTTGCCGCTTTGTAAAGGAGTATAGATAACATGAAAAGGATAGTTTCGTTTGTATTAGCTTTAGCACTGCTTGCTTTAACGGCAGTGAACGTATCGGCGGCTGACACGGCCTCCAAAGAGGAGGTTGTATACGGTATACTGGGTGCGGACGGCGGAGTTGGATCTGTGTATGTCGTCAACATTCTAGACGGCGGTTCGGCAGAGGATTTCGGCAGCTATACCGAGGTACTAAACATGACCACATCCGACAGCATTTCTGTGGACGGTGACCATATCACTGTTAAAACAGATGCTAAGAAGCTCTACTATCAAGGCAGATTAAAAAATTCCGAATTGCCATGGATTATAGACATCCGCTACACCATAGACGGCAAAGAGGTGAGCGGCGGCGAACTGGGAGGTATGAGCGGCAGACTGCGCATAGACATATCGATCACGAAAAACCCGCGTGTGAACGAGCATTTTTACAGCAGTTACGCACTACAAACCACCTTAACGCTGGACACCGAAATCTGCCGGGACATAAAGACAGGGGGCGGTACCGAGGCGTTAGTAGGTAAGAACAAGAACATCACCTTTACAAAGCTGCCGGGCAGAGATGCGAAATACGTCATTGAAGCGGATGTAACCGGGTTTACCATGCCCGCCATCACGATAAACGGTATTCTTCTGGACTTGAACCTTGACTTTGACACGGATGAACTGGTGGAGCGGTTTTCCGAGCTCAAGGACGGAGCACTCTCGCTGGGTGACGGTGCTCTGGAGCTAAAGGACGGCGCGTTCAACCTTAAAAACGGTGCAAGCAAGCTAAACAGCGGGGTAAAGGAGCTGCAGGGAACGGCAGATAAGCTCAAAAACGGCACAAATGAGCTGATGAGCGGGACGGAGGAGCTGCGAAACGGTATACTGAGGTTGAGCAGTGGTGCGGGAGCATTGCAGGGCGGCGCGGCGCAGTTAAGCGGCGGTCTGGCGGAGCTCTCCAGTAAGACCGGGGAGCTGACCGGTGGGTCTGCTGCCATACTTGCGGCTATAGCTAAGATTGAGGCGGGGGTGAATGGTATTAGCCCCGCTTCGGTGGATGAGCTTGTGGGTGCGTCGGTTAGTTTTCAATCCAGCATTGCCTATCTGTCCGGATTGGCTTCGGGGGTAAGCGGCGGGCTTACGGCTATGATGGGTGAGCTGTCGGCGCTTAGTGATGCTAGCGTGAATGCGGTTTTGACTAGATATAGCACACTTCCTACACAGATGGGTACACTAAACGGAGGACTTCAAACACTCAACAGCAATTTTACGGTATTTAATACAAAGGTGGCGGGACTAAAGGCTGCCATAAGCGGGCTTTCCGGACTCTCGGCGGGTGTAGCGGAGCTGTCTGCTTCATATGCGCGATTTCATGGGTCACTGGGTGAGTATGCGGGTGCGGTATACAAAATATCGGCGGGGTATGCCGATGTGTATGCTGGGATAACAGAGCTGCAGGGCGGCATTAGAAGCGTCCAGTCCGGAGCGGATGCACTATATGCAGGTGCAGGGGGTCTTAAAAGCGGGACTGTGAGCCTGTCAGAAGGTGTAAGGGAGCTGACAGGGGGCAGTGCGGAGCTGCTAAGCGGGAGCGGCAGACTGTATAATGGTACATTGGCACTGGCGGACGGCACGGATACCCTGACCGGCAAGACCGGAAACATCGACAGCGATATAAAAGCGGAACTGGAGGGGCGGTTGGGTGAGCTGTCGCCGGGTGAGGATTTTGTCGTGCGTTCGTTTGTTTCGGAAAAGAATAAAAATGTAGAGCGGGTGCAGTTTGTGCTTAAAACAGAGGTGGTTACTCTGCCGGAGGAGGCAGTCCCGGTCACAGTAGAACCGGAGAAGCTGACAGTGTGGCAGAAGTTTTTACATTTGTTTGGGATTTAGTTATTGACAGACTGTTAATATTTTGCTAAAATAAGTACAATAACTAGCCGTAAGTTCACCTTACGGCTAGTTTGGCATTATAAAAATCAAGACATCAAGACGAAAGGAGCGTGGTCATAGATATGGACAGAATCAGCAAACAGGAGCTTGTCAACCGTATAATGGACGATGCCAAGCAGGAGATATATGACGAGGAGGTCATCCATCTCATCCTTGAACATCAGGTGGCAAAGAAAGTTGACGAACGCTATACCTTTGGGCAGAAGGCAGCGGACAAGCTGGCGGGCTTTGCCGGAAGCTGGGTGTTTATCATAGGTTTTTCACTGGCGTTGATTGCATGGATAACACTAAATGTCCTGTTTCTTACTAATCCCTATGACCCATATCCGTTTATACTTTTGAATCTCGTGCTTTCCTGTATTGCCGCCATACAAGCGCCGCTTATTATGATGAGCCAAAACCGCACCGAGCAAAAGGACAGGCGGCGTGCGGAGAACGACTACAAGGTCAATCTGAAAACCGAGATTATTATAGAGGATCTGCACATGAAGCTGGATCTATTGCTTCGTCAGAATGAGCTTCTGGCAGAGGAGATTAGGCAGATTAAGGAGGATAAATCGGGCGAATGACAGATAAAAAGGTAGCATTGGTGCTCGAGGGCGGCGGTATGAGAGGTCTTTTCACAGCGGGGGTGCTGGATGCCTTTCTCGAGAGGAACTTAAATTTTGACTATCTCATCAGTGTATCGGCGGGGGCGTGTAACGGCTGTTCATATGTAGCAGGGCAGTACGGACGCTCGCGGGACATAAATGTGGGCTACTGCCGAGATAAGCGGTATCTGAATCCGTGGCGCATATTTACGAAAAAGGGCGTCTTTGGCATGGATTTCATGTTCGGACCGATTACATATGAGCTAATCCCGCTGGACTTTGACGCGCTGTCCCAAAGCGGTACGAACTTTCTCGTGGGTGTGACCAGTATGGAGACGGGCGAAGCAAGGTATTTCGGCAAGGAGACCGACGGCTTTATGGATGTGGTACGTGCGTCTAGCTCGCTTCCTTTGGCATCCCCGGCGGTCAAGCTAAAGGACGGCTACTACATGGACGGCGGCATATCCGACCCTATCCCCATAAGAAAAGCGATAGCCGACGGAAACGACAGGAGTATCATCGTCCTCACGCAGAAAAGGGGATACCGCAAGCCGCCCATAAAGGGTGTGACCAAGCTGCTGTTTAAGCTTGCATACAGAAAATATCCGCAGTATTATGAGACAATTATTAGCCGCTGTACTCTCTACAATGAGACGCTGGACTTTATCGAGGAGCTAGAGCGGCAGGGCAAGGCGGTTGTCATCAGCCCCACCGACATGCCAAAGACCGGGCGGTTTGAGCGCGACCCTGACAAGCTCAAGGAGCTTTATGAGCACGGT
>CAYSTR010000093.1:0-8547 GCA_964433745.1 uncultured Oscillospiraceae bacterium
GCATTTTTAAAAATGTGACAAAGATAGCTGTGACTTATGTTGAAGCGCTTGGATATTGCCGCAACCGAAAGCTCCGGATCTTGATAGTGCTCTTGTATATACTTTTTTATACTCTCGATTACCTTAAAGTTATTCACATTGAATATATCTTTAAGCTTTTCTAAAATTTCGTGGTACAGCTCGCGGGTAAGCTCTATCATCCTCGCCGCCGACGCACAGCTTATAATAGCAAGCGAACGTGCGTTTAGGTCAACACCAATTATTTCAGCCGTCATGCTCTGGTTACCCAGATAGGTGTGAATAAGACGAATAAGAGCACCGCACAGCTCTCTTGTCTCGTTAAACCCCAAGGGATTACAGGCATTAAATATCTCGTCCAGAAGCTTGTCCGTTTCGTCCTTGCTTTGAGCCTTAAAACAATCAAAAAGCCGCTCCTGATAGCTGCTTACCATTTCATGTGTGATGCTCATGGTCTGCTGGCGGTATCCGTCGTTGAGGGAGAGTATAAGCTCCTCTAGCTCACGAATCTTTTTACTGTCGATGGGCTTTAGAAGATAGTTCTTCACACCGTATTTTATAGCTTGCTTTGCATATTCAAACTCGTCATAGGCAGAGATTACGATAAGGTTTATACCCGGCATCTCATCATGGATAATCCGGCATAGCTCCATTCCGTCCATGACGGGCATTCTCACATCAGTTATAATAACATTGGGATGATGAATCCTAGCCTGTTCAAGAGCTTCCTTTCCGTTAGAGCAGAGAATAGGCAGTTCACAGCTCATAAGAGACCAGTTTATGTGCTTATTCAAGCCCTCTAAGGCACGTGCATTATCATCGACAAGCAAGACCTTTATGCTAACCCACCCCTTTGTTATCTCTGTTATTTGATTAAGATTATAACAATAGTCTAAACGGTATTTGTTAATATAGTTTGAACTTATGCTTCACAAATAATCTAAATAGTAAATTTTTACACAAATAGCAAAATAATACCGTTGAAATAAAGGTAAACAAAATATATAATTATAAACATAAATAAACCGGATATTTCGTTCGGTTTGTAAATTTAAGGAGGATTCTTAATGAAAGTCAAAAAGCTAATAGGTTTGCTTTTAGCCTGCGTAATGCTTGTTGCAGTATTTTCTGCATGTACAGGCACAGCAGGGGACACTAGCTCGGCGTCTTCGGCTGCCAGCAGCAAGCCTGCTTCCAGCGATGAGCAAAAGCAAGAAGTTAAGGAAAATGTCACCATCAGGATTATGTCCTGGCACGGTGAGGAGAGCAACACACTGTTCTATAAGGGCTTTAAGGAAGCCGCAGATGATTATACAGCACTAAACCCCAACGTTACATTTGAGTTTGTATTCCAGCCGCTAGATGGTTACACACAGCTTCTGGATACACAGTTTATAGCAAAGTCTGCTCCCGAAATCATACATATGCAGCCCAGAATGAACAACGATTATGCCAACAAGGGTATGCTCTACAATCTGGATGTTGTGATGAACTCTAAGTCCCCCTACTCTTCAGAGGAGAAGTGGATTGATTCATTTGAGGGCGGCAGCGCGGCTTTCTCTGCACTGCGTTCCGGTAACATGTACGGTGCGATTTTTGCAGTACCCAACGATGAGAACCCCATGTTGGCTATAGGTCAGCCCTATGCTTATAACAAGGATTTATTTAAGGCTGCCGGTCTTGATCCTGAGAAAAAACCCGAGACCTGGGCAGAGTACGTAGAGATACTCAAAGCGTTAAAAGAGAGCGGAGTTATTCCGTTTGCTGCAGACAATGACAGATGGATTGGCTGGTCTTTAGGTAATATCGGCGGACAGTTCGGCGAGAAATATCTCGACAAGCTGTATGACGCGAAGTACAACGATGATCCTGTAAGCGCACTCTTCCAAGACAAAGGCCGTATAGCTCTTGCGAATGGTCTTGTCAGCGATGTAGACTATTACAACGATGTTCTTGATATCTGGAAGGATTACACTAAATACTGGCAGGACGGCTGGACAGGTACATCCTATGAGGAATCCGTTAACCTGTTCTTCATGCAGAAAGCAGCTATCATGCAGATAGGCAGCTGGGATCACTCTACTTTTAAAGATACTATAGGTGATACCTTTGAGTGGAGCGTATTCCCTGTACCTCGTATCGACAGTGCCACATCACAGTATGCAAGCGGTAAGTTTAACTCTGCTAAGGGTCAGCAGTCCGCATATGGTTTTGCAATAAACAAGGCCGTTGAGGGCACAGGCGCTCTTGAAGCAGCTGTAATCGACTTTATGCAGTATTTCAGCAGCGTAGACGCACAGAACAAATATGTTCAGACATCAGTCTCCTATTCTCCTATAAAGGGCGTTAAGATTCCTGATGAGCTTATGAGCTATGCTAACCCGTCTGATAAGTCCACAGCAAGCCAGATGCTCAGTATAATCTATGTTGAGTGGGGCGACGGCGCTATCTGGAAGGGTCTTGCACAGGATCTTCTTACAGGCAAGATTGATAACAAAAAGTTTATAGCTGAGTGTACTGCTCTTAGCAAGAAGTCATCTACTGACTACTGCGATAATCTATTAAAGCCCGAGGGCTATGAGCAGCAGATTGCCGATGCAGAGCAGAAGCTGTCCGACTTTAAGGCTAACGGTGCCGCAGAGGACGTATTAGCAGCTCAGCAGAAAGCAATTGACAACCTCAAGCTAAGACAAGAAATGATGAACCAGTACTACAAGAAGTAATATTAGCACTACACGGGGGTTATTGAGCAAAACGCGGGCGTACCCTGCCGAGCCATAACCCCCGGTTTTTCTTTTCTAGAAGCTGTTTTCTAAGAATGCACAAGATGGAGTTGATCGCGTTGCAAACCTCAGCCGAGATAAGAGCACATAAACCTAAAAAACCCTCAAAGTGGCTTTACAAGAAGTACTATCTGGGGCTTTTATTTGTTGCTCCCGCAATTATTTTTAATCTGGTATTCGACTGGTACCCTATGTTAGACGGCGTTTTTAAATCATTCTTCAACTGGAACGGATATAACTCCCCAACATTTGTAGGTTTTGATAACTTTATCGAGATATTTCAAGATAGAATTTTTGGGGCCTCACTGCTGAACCTTTTATTCTTTCTTACAGCAAACCTTATTTTAATGTTCTCCACAATATTTGCAAGTGTTATTCTTTTTAGAATAAAGAATATGCGCGCACAGTATCTGTACAGGGTACTTTTATGTATCCCTATGGTTGTACCGGGTATGGTCATCATGCTCATGTGGCAGTTTATGTACAATCCGCAGTATGGTCTGTTTAACAAAATAATAGAGTTTTTAGGTCATCCGGAGCTAGCACAGACCTGGCTTGGGGATTCAAGCCTTGTTAAATGGTGTCTTATATTCATGGGGTTCCCGTTTGTTGCGACAAATGCGACACTTATCTATCTGGGAGGACTAAAGAGTATCTCGGATTCGGTTTGGGAGGCGGGTACATTAGATGGTGTAGGCCCTATTAAAAAGTTCTTTACATTGGAATTTCCGCTTATACTCGGACAGTATAAGCTTAACCTTATAGGTGTTATAGCGGGAAGTATTACCGGTTACGGCGCACAACTCATTATGACAAAAGGGGGACCCGGATTTTCCTCGCTTGTCCCCGGTCTTTATATGTATAACAGTGCATTTGCCGGTAATCGGTACGGCTACGCTTCTGCCATAGGACTGGTGCTGTTTGGCATGAGCTTACTGCTTACACTTCTGATGATGAAATTTATTAAGGGAACGGAGAGTGATTAAGTTTGAGAAGCGATAGATCGTACAAGACAACAGAGGGCTTTAGCGCGTTTTTTAAACATGCATATTTTGTTTTTGTGCTGTTCTTTCTGTTATTCCCGCTGCTTCTTATGCTCATGATGTCCTTTAAGGATAAACAACAGATTTTATTCGAGTTTTTCAAGATTGCTCCGCCGTTCCATTTTGAAAACTACACAAAAGCATTCTCCTTTATAGCCCCTCTCATAAAAAACAGTGTATTCATGGGTGCATGTGCAACGGTACTGACAGTATTTCTCACTACTTTGGCAGCCTATGCCTTTGGCAGACTGGATTTCCCCTTTAAAAAGCTTTTATTCGGTGTTTTATTTGCTAAGATGATGTTACCGGGGATACTTAATCTAATCCCCTCATTTATTCTGGCTATGAACATGAAGATACTGGATACGCCCTGGCCTGTCATACTGTTTTGCGCCGGTACGACACAGCCGTTCTGGGTATTTGTCATGCGAACCTTTGTGGCACAGCAACCGGGAGAGCTGTTTGAATCCATGCGAATAGACGGTGCTAACGAGTTTCGGATATTCAGGAATCTTGCGCTTCCGCTTCTGCGTCCGATGATTGCACTCATGTCTATAAACGTATTTGTCGGTGTGTGGAACGATTATATCTGGCCTTTGGTCACAATCCAAACCTTTGACAAGCGTCCGCTGACAGTTGGTCTTGCTTATTTGACACAGGCAAATCCCGGCGAATATGGAATGCTGACCGCCGGATATACAATAGCCGCTCTGCCGTTATTGATTCTGTTCCTTTTATCCATGAAACAGTTTATCGAGGGACTTACCGCCGGTGCGGTTAAGCTCTAAAAGGAGATATATGCTGACAAAACCGCTATTAATTGAAGATTTAGATAAGCTAAGAAGCAGTATCCTCCCGCTTACCGGTGAGGACGGCAAGCGGGGAATGCTATGGCGTATGCTCAAAAACTGCGCCAGAAGCTCCCCCATGTCCTATCCATGGTTTACACCGTTTGTGGCACTCATTACCAATGACGAGCAGGATATAAAAAACGCAAAGGCTGTTATTCGTGCGTATCTTGACAAGCTCGAACCCATGAGCTTCTGCTCCGGTTTACAGATGCACTTCTGGTGCTTTGCGTTTCCCCATGCAAAGTGGGCGGTTTACTTTCAATGGCTGTGTAGTATTGGTGCTTACTCCGAGGAGGAGAAGCGGGAAATATCCGAGACCTTTGTTAAATACCACTTTATTAACTTCTACTACGGTCTGGGTACAAAGCCCGACCCCGAGTGTGTGGACAACCAGACACTCTCGCTGGCACTATCTACAGCGATTATCGGATACATATTCTCGGATGAATCATTTCTTGGTTCATCTATAGCAAAGCTTATGTATCGTGACGGTCTGAAGAGACTGCCGCATATATTGGGCTCTATGCCCGCGTCGGGCTACACCGGTGAGGGCAGCGCCTATATGGACTGTGTTATAGCCGCCGCAACCTTTATGACGGTAGAGTTTTTGCAAATCTTCACAAAAAAGCAAGGACTTATCTATGAGCCATTCGCACCCAATGGCGTAAAGCCTGTCAAGATGCTCGACATGATAGCCAACGAGCGAATGCCTGGCGGACTTCTTATGCCGTGGGACAACTACGGTTATCAGCACGGTACACGCAGCGGACTTGCCTATGCGGCAAACAGGACAGGCAGCAGCTTTTACCTTGATATGCTGGAGAACCACACCAACCTTGCTTTCGATGTGGGCACAGGCTGGGCGTTTGACGATCTCGGCTGGACGCTTATATGGTGGCCGCTGTCGTCGGGGGTTACCCATACAAAAGAACAGCTCTTTTTTGAGCCGGATGTAATGGGTACACTCCGTTCAAAGAGCGGTGACCGTTACATTGCGCAGATATGGGACGAATCTGCTCCCAATATACCCACACGCTGTCATGTAAATCCTGGCATGGTTCTGTTTAATGGGTACAATACACCGTTGTCGGCTGACGGCAGTCCTTCTAAGGAGGGCTGTGAGCGTTTTAATTTTGAGGATACCTACCGCGAGGTCGGGTTTATGGCTATAGGTCAGACCGTGAAGTATAACTACGGTAACGGTTGTGCAGGTGCTCACTCGGTCATGATTGTAGACGGCTGGGAGGGAATGCGTGCGTTCTCGGATTACAAGCAGACGAAGGACTCATCTGCCGACTGGGATAACCTCTCCCTCACCTGTGATGTTACACCCTTATATGCAGAAGCGTATACTGACACTAAGCGTGTCATAAGGAAAAGCAGACTTCATTGTGACAGCTTCTTTACAATAGAGGATTTGGCGGAGTTTGAGAATACACACACCGTCACCTCTCGGTTTGTACTGCGCCCCCGGCAAAAAAATTGCACATTCGGTGTAAAGCTTGAGACCCCCGAGGGGATAACACTTCATCTTTTTGATCTTCAGAATCAAAGTGAAGTATCAACCGAGCAGGTAGAGGGCTTCCCAGAGCATGTGGACGGCGAATGTATGCTTGCGGACTTTACTAAAAAAGGCAGTACCGTGCGCCGCCTGACAGCCGCGTTTATATCCCGAACACGTGAGATAATGCACAATGAGTATGATTTTCTCTGCATCCCAGACAGTGCGGATATAAACGGGTACAATGATGCTGTAAGACTTCTAGACAGCGAGGGAGTAACCGTACCGCTTAATATGCCCGCTTTTATCGAAGCAGGACTTTCCGTAGTGCCGGGCTGGTGGTACAAGAAGCGTATAACAAAACGTAAGGGCAAAGCCTATCTGGTACTGCCGGGCGGGTATAGGGATGCGCGTCTATGGATTGATGGACAAGAGATAGTCCTGCCAGTGTATACCCCTTATACCACTCTCATAAGAGCGCATGTTGAGCTGCCCGCAGAGACGATGGAAAATGAGCAGTTTGAGCTGGTCTTTTTCACGACTGTACCAGTCAGCCATTATGAGGGTGACGAGCATGGAGCATTGGTATCCATTTGGGGCGGGTTTGCACTGGCGTATGACTGTCCCGAGGAGGAGGTCTTGTCCTATGGATATGACGGCAGGACAATCCGAATTAAAACGAATGTACGTGAGTATAATTCGGAATACGGTCTGATGGAGTAGTTTATGAATACATATGAACTGATGGAGTTATGCTTTACTAACGAATCTGCGCTAAAGGATATGATCGGGCATGAGGACTGGCGCGTGAGGTACTCTGCCGCAGTGGCAGTGGGTGAGCTGTGCCGTCCGGAATACGCAGAGCTTATCGAGAAGCTTTTAGAACGTGAGGAGCAAAGGGACATCTACAGTCAACCGCCTGTGACATTTATCGGGAGCAAGGACGATACTCGTATGTCCGAACAGATAGGTCCGATTGAAGTGGTGTTTCCTATTGAATGCAGTGAGGAGCAGCAGGAAAATTGGAAATGCCGTGGACGTGTCAAGTTTGCGGCGATTAAATCGATTGTAAAGCTGAAAACAGCCACCGAAAGAACAAAGGAGCTATTGTGTTCATATATCGGCAGTCCGGGTGAGGACTACAATGTAAGAGCGGCAAGCGCTCACGCTCTGGGGATAGTCGGTGATGCCCGCCATATCGTTTTCCTTGAAAAATCCAAGGACGAGGATGAATGGTGTACGCAAACCGAGGTAAGAAAGGCTATTTCTTTAATAAAGGAAAGAAGCTAAAGCAAAACGGTCTTAATTTTTACATTAAGACCGTTTTGCTTTTTTGCCCATAATTTTCTTGACTAAATACTGTAAATATGTGATAATAAAATAAGTAATTCTTGTATGATTAGGTATCCTATATTTATAGTTTAATCTAAGGAGAAAATAAAATGGAAAGAGAACGCTGGCAATCAAAAAATGTTTTTATCTTGGCGGCTGTGGGTTCAGCAGTAGGATTGGGAAATGCATGGCGTTTTCCGGGTATAGCCTACCAAAACGGAGGAGGAGCTTTCCTTATACCGTTTCTCATCGCACTGTTTACAGCCGGAATCCCGCTGCTTGCTATGGAGGTAGCTATCGGTAAGAAATACCAGATGGGCGCTCCTGCTGCTCTGGCTAAGGTAAACAAAAAGTTCGAGTGGATTGGCTGGGTGGGTATAGCTACGGCGTTTATCATAACGGCGTACTACTCAATCGTAGTCGCGTGGGTGCTTGATTATCTGGGTATGTCCTTTTTCGCTCCATGGATAGATAAACCGTCTAAGGAGATTTTTTTACAGGACACACTAAAGGTGTCGGATGGAATGTTCGACCTGGGCGGCTTTAGTTTTGTTGTACTCATTGCGCTTATTATCGGCTGGATAGCGGTATGGTACAGTATCAGAAACGGTGTAAAATCGGTGGGCAGTGTTGTCAAGTACACGGTTATTTTGCCTGTTATCCTTTTGTTCGTCATGATAATAAGAGGACTTACTCTGCCGGGTGCGATGGGTGGACTGTCTTATTATCTCGTTCCGCAGTGGGAGAAGCTTCTAGATCCAGGAGTATGGGCGGCGGCGTACGGTCAGGTATTTTTTAGCCTTAGTATCCTGTTTGCAATAATGTTTGCTTACGGCAGCTACCTCCCCAAAGAGACTGGTGTCACAAAAGCCTCTATTATAATAGGGCTTTCCGATGCGGGAATAAGCTTTCTTTCGGGATTTGCGGCATTTAGTACATTGGGGTATCTCGCTCAGTCGTCCGGTACACCCATTCACGAGATGAGCCACACGGGTATAATGCTTGCATTTGTCACATAT
>CAYSTR010000094.1:0-8541 GCA_964433745.1 uncultured Oscillospiraceae bacterium
TCCCGAGGAGTAACCGGCAAATCCATTGGAGTGCCGTATATTCACCGCCAAAGTTTTCGGTCGGTATAATACTATCATAAATGTGGATTGCGTGCTTTAGCCTATCCTCGTCACCGCACTCAAAATAGTCGAGTATACATTTTGCCGCTTGCTTTCCTCCCTCGGTAATATCAAAGGAGTCAAGACTGCCAATATGTATAAGTGAATGCTTTGAAGTTACTTTAATTTCCGCAGGATTCATCATAATCATACCCTCCCGAAAGCATCATCGCTTGTGTTGTTATTATAAGGATTCAGCGGTCCGTCGGCATACCGCTCTTTAGGAAACGGTAAAAAGCCGCTTTCGTTAAACTGCTCTACTACCTCATCTGCCACAAATCCGCCAAGCTCGGTCAAACGCACTACTCGTTCATCTTCCTCAAGGAGCCGGTATCTTTTCAAAAGATCTACCTTTGTATGAAACACCTGCTCAAAAGGGAACCCGTTCATTGCTTTGAATTTGGACTTTTTAACCTCCATATTTTTGAGCGGTAATACAATAGACCACCGAAGCTGCTGCTCCTTATCCCTGATATAACCGCGGTTAAGGGGCAACCTTCCTTCCTCTACCATGCTATAATACTCGGCGAAATCGGGGGTATTGATACAAAAGCGGTTGCGGTAGCTTGAAAATGCAGACAATCCGAAGCCAACCTGATCGTATAGGTTACAGCATTGGTTATATGCGTAGTGCGAAATATACTTTTTATTTTTGGTGTAACCCCGGCGCAGATTTTCATGGACTCCATTTTAATGATATATGTCCATTGCCATCTGCTTCATAAGCATGGTATCTTCAAAGGACACAATCTCCTGCCGCTTGCCGATAATTGCTCCTTGCCTGTCGCCGTATGCCAGCACTTTAAGCCGGTAAAGCTGTATTTCATCTACAGGTAACGTAACAGCCTGTTCCATAACAGCCGCCCAGTTCTCAAAGGTTTCACCCGGATGACCGTAAATAAATTCGATATTTAGGTCAAAACCATGTTCCTTTGTGTTGATAATAGATTCCACCGCCGTCTTGCTGTCGTGAGGACGGTTCATAATGCGCAGTACCGAGTCATCGAGTGATTGCACACCGATGGTGAGCCTGCTCACACCGTATTTCTTCATGATTTTAAGCCGCTCTATGCCTTTTTCGCCAACAAGTGTACCTGGGTCAACATCATAGTTAAACTGTGTACAGCGGGATAAATCAACTCTTTCGGTGAAAAAGGAAAGAAAGTCCTCGAGCATTTGGGGCTCTAAATATGTAGGAGTTCCGCCGCCAATTAATATAGAGCGCGGTTTAATTTTGTCTATACCAAAGCGTTGAAGAAAAATCTCAATCTCCTTTTTCAGATGGTTCAGATACCGTGCCTTTTCCTCTTTTTGGTCACCGATCTTCCCCGGATAATGGCAGAACAGGCAGTGCCGCTCACAAAAGGGAAAGTGGACATATATATCCAGTAGCCCATCCTCCGGCAGTGTGTACGAATCGTAAAACTCACCTTCGGTCATAGGAGGGTATTCGGTAATAGGCGGGTAATGCACCGATGGCACAAAGTCTCCGTCATCACAGATTAATCCCAAATTCTGCAGCTCTCGTAACTGCCCTATCCTAAACTGTGCATTCTGAACTCTCTCTTTGTATGTTTTCATAACCCACCTCATAATTCACTTTCACATGCCTATTCGCCAATTAACTGTCCCTTAGACCATACACCGCTATAAATCGGATTGCCTTTCGCGTCATAGAAAACGCCTTGACCGTCGAACAAACCGTCCTTAAATTCGCCTTCGTAAGATGAACCATCAGCAAATTCAGCATATCCCTTACCCTCAAATGTGCCATTTTTAAACGAGCCGTCATACCAGGAGCCATCCGCAAATTGCATATAACCCTCGCCATTGAACATCCCATTCTCAAATTCACCGGCGTAGTGATTGCCGTTTGCCATTTGCAATGTACCGGAGCCGGTAACGGAGCTGTTGACAAAGCTGCCCTCATAGAAGCTGCCGTCCGAAAGTTGAAATGTTCCCTGTCCGTTCGCTAGCCCCCCGCGAAATGGCGCACGCATTACATCGCCGTTTATGGTTTCGTAAACCCCATCGCCCTCAAGCAAGCCATTTACAAATTGCCCTGTGAGTGTATCTCCTTTTCTCCATTCCAATGCGCCTTGGGCTCCATTTTCCTTAAAGGTCATAACCCCTTGACCGTTTGGCGCGTTATTACTCCACTCGCCGCTATAGAGCATCGGAGCGGTAAGAACAGCAGTTTTATAGGTGTACTCCTTTTGCGTCACCTTCTCAACAGTTTTGTCGGGTGGGTTCGGAGGTTCGGATTGCTGTGACGGATTATCACCCATATATTCGCCGTCCTTCCAAAAGCCTGTGTTAATGACATTGCCATTAGCATCCTTGTATATTCCTTGACCGTTAGGTAGATTGCTGCCATACTCGCCCTCGTATACACTCCCATCAGCATAGGTATATACCCCGCGCCCCGATGCTGCTCCGTCCTTAAATGAACCCATGTAAACATCGCCGTTAACCATAGTCAGAGTGCCCTGCCCGTGAGGCTTGCCCTCGTAAAAATCCCCTGAATATTTATCGCCTGTATATGCAATCAACATGCCTTTGCCGTGAAACAGCCCCTCCTTAAAATAACCTTTATAATAAGCTCCTTCAATTCCGGTAAGCTCACCCTTGGTGACAGTCTTTTCAATCAGCTCTCCCTCGCCCTCCAAAAGACCGTTTTTAAACTCACCTTTGAGTACCGTTCCCACGCTTAAATTTGCCCCTGCATCTGCTTGCAATGTTATCTCGCCCGCTCCGTTTGGTGCATTGTTCTTCCACTGCCCGGTATAGCTTGTCTGCACGGTGAAGCTTTTGGTGCTCAGTATATAAGGCTGGTTTTTAACGTTTTTTGTTCCAAAGGACAGCCATAATACAAGAGATAACACTGCAACAACAAGCAGAGAAGCTCCCGCAATAACTGCTTTCTTTGCGAGTTTGACAGATAATTTTGGGGACTTTATCTTTCTACCCGTTTCAATTTTTTGCAAATCTTCTTTAAGCTGGGCTACACTTTGATATCTGTTTTCCGGCTTGATTGCAAGCATCTTCGCTAGTATCTGTTCAAATGCGGGAGGCACTATTATACCAAGGCGAGAGGGCATTTGAAGATCGTCCCGCTCGGTTCTGTTAATGGATTCCTCGGGTGGTATACCGGTAAGTGCGTAATAGATGGTTGCTCCCAACGAATAAATATCGCTCCATGGCCCATGATTACCGCGCTTTTTATATTGCTCAAGCGGCGTAAAACCCTGCTTTAGAATAACAGACAAGCTGTTTGACTGCTCTCCGACCACCTGTCTGGCCGCACCGAAATCGAGTAGCTTTACATCGCCGCTTTTCGTAATGTAAATGTTGTCCGGGCTGATATCCCTGTGCAGCACATCAAGACTATGCACTATGATCAAGGCATAAAGAATGGGCGTCATAATTTTCATGACCTCATCAAAGGGCAGCTTTCCGCCCTTTGATGCTATATAACGCTTTAGGTCTATGCCATCCACATATTCCATCACATAATACGCGGTGTTGTTCTCATAGAAAAACTCGGTAACATTAATGATATTTTGGTTGCCGTTAAAGCGCGATAAAATCTTTGCCTCATTATAAAACTTCTCCGATCCGGTTTCGTAAAAGGTCTGCTTTTCGCCGGAATAGCTTGAAATTGTCGCCGTTCCCGGGAGACGATAGGAAAGAGAATCGGGGAAGTATTCTTTTATCGCAACCTTTTTGTCATTAGCAGTATTATAGGCCAAATAGGTAATGCCAAAGCCCCCTCTTCCTAAAATCTTGCCTATGACATACTTGCCCAAAAGCACCATGCCCATGGGTAAAGCACCTGTGTTTTCCACCGCCTCGCTGTTATCAAAACCGCAGGAATCGCAGATTTCTGTATTGGTGGTCTGCTCGGCAAAACAAGCCGAGCATATGATTTTTTCATTAACATCAAGCATCTGCCACCCCTCCATTTGCTAAAATACTGCTTATCTTAGAATCTATTGGTATCAGGCAGCGTAAAGCTTACTTCCGTTCCGGGGTTTACAATGACAAGGGAAAACGTTAATTGTACATTCTTTGCTTCATCAGAGCCGCCCGTCAGTGCCGCCGGGAATTTTACGTCCATGTCAGCATTATAAGTAATGCTGTCCACAAACCCGGCGCTATTTACGGTAGCACCATATGTAAAGCTTTTCATATTGCATTCGGGATTTGCCTGTCCGCTTGCTTCGCTGTTCACGATTACATTCAAAATATCACTTACAAGCGCAGGTGCCACCGTGACTTTGTACTCCGTCTTGCCGCCTACAGATTTTTTCTCTATATTTTGAATGATCTTTTGGTCGATTTTTTCTGCAATTTTAAGATCCTTAATCTTTCCGGCATCCAAAAGACTGGAAAACTGCTGAATATAGCTCTCGGCAGAAAACTCGCCCCGCTCCTGCTGCTGCGGTTTTTCGCCAATTTTGATTTTGGATTTTACCACACCATCATCCATATAGATGAAGTCACCGTCGGTAAACTGCGTAATAGTCTTTCCGTCGATATTCATAATGTTGATGAAGTTTACCTTGCTTCCAATACCCCGAATTTTCATATTACCTGCCGATGTGGCTTGCTTGCCGTCCATGGTTATGCTTACCGAAAGCTCGTACTCCATAGACCCCGCCTTCATTGTCTTATCAAAAGCGCCCGAATAGCCGGAATAAGGGGAGGAGAGGAAATAGAATAAGGCGGCTGCTATGGCAATGATTAAAACTACAGCGGGAATGATGATTCGCATAGATTTTGTTTTCATCGTAAAATCTCCTCGTTATTATTTTTAATATCCTAAGATTGTGCTTGTAATGTCGGAGAACAGCTTTTCATTTTCTTCAAATATTGATAATAGGCTCCAACCGAATACCTGAACATAGTTATCCTTTCCATCGATATAAGTGATGAGAAATGCAAAATTCACTCCGTCAATCGTCGCATCCATACGCAGCTGTACGGCTTTATTGCCGTTTAAGGTAAATGCTTTTTCCTCGCTGACACTTCCCTCATAGGCTGTAACATTTTTATCTTTAATCTTATTTCGCCAGCTCTCAAAGTCATAGGATACATCCCTTTTGCTTTCTGTTAACACCATGAGAAATAGCTCTTCCTTGGAATCCGACGCTTGAATTTTAGCCGTATCATGCAGATCTTCCCGCTGAATCCATCCATCCGGAATCTTGATAGATATTTTTTCGTCCGCCGATGTTATAATTGTACCGTTAAAGCTTGCCGGCTCTATTTTGGCTAACTCCTCGGCAGATGAACTATTTACCGGTTCGCTGTTGCCGCAAGCCGTTAAAAAAACACAAAGATAACAAACGCAAAAAGCTATGATCAGTAACCTTGAAACGGTTTTCATCCTTTTCCTCCTCTCTTTTTTCTGTTATAAAAACTATATACATAATCGCACACCTGTGCGTTTGGAACGATGAACAGAACCTCGCCTAACTGATCTAACTGACTGCGACCGGTATCTTTGGTTGATGTTCCGGGATATACTAGCTTTTCAGCTATAATACCTCCTGTAATAACAATCTTATATCCGCCGCTGCGATAAGCTCTTACCTTTCGTATTTCCTTGATGTTTTGCACAATCATTTCGTTGCATGTTAAAAAGCTAGTTCCGCTGTCGGATACAGCTGCTATGGGTGCAACAATCGTCAACAGATTATTCTTTGTGCCTATGCAATAAACCTGATGACAGTGTTTGGTTTCGTAGATTATGAGCGGCGCTATCAATGCAGAGATGGGTAAAAGAACAGAAACAGCGGCTTCGATACTTATGAAAGTAATCAGCAATGCGATCAATAAGCATATAATCAAAAGAAGCTTTAACACGAACATTGGAATACTCATGCGCTTTACGGATTTACGCACATTCTCGGAGGTGACATCATACTGTTTGATAAAATCCCGGCTTAATCCCATCCGATAATCGTATCCATTGATATTTTCATGATTACAAGGTTTTATAACCACTCACTCCTCCATCTTTAATGCAACGGTGCAAGCTAAAGTACAGACGACAGCCATAAACAGTAACACGCCCCATGCCGACAAAAGCCTTGTAATATCCGCTGTATAAGCGACATTTTCAAACACTGCCGTAGCACTGTTTGAATTTTGCGGCAGGGAATTGATATCGGATAAAATGCAGTATGCCGTCACCGACCACTTGCAGTTGATAATCCCCGAAAGAAACTCCGCAAAGCCACTCAAACCAAACGCGACTCCGGAAAATAGAATCTGCGGCATCAGTATCAAGGGTGCAAGAGACATGGCTCTGTCCGGGTTGGGGGACAGACCTGATACCAGTAACCCAAGAGCAGTAGCCGAAAAAGTTGTTAAAAACGTAGTGATAAACATACCGAGTAGCGGCGGAACTCCGGCCCAGCTAAGTGAAGCAGGAGAGCCAATCATTATAGTGACAACGGTAAGCAAGAGAACACTTTGCACCATGCATAAGATTCCTAAAACCGTCAGCTTCGACAGCATGTATGGGAGCAGTTTTAGATTTGCCATTCTCTCACGCTTATAGATGTCGCGTTCTTTACATATTTCCTGCACAGAGCTTAACATTCCCATCCAAAATGCCGCACAAGATAAAGAGAACAGAAACGCTTTTGCCTCACCGCTATATAAGAAAACTGTAATTTTTCCCGCTTGGTTTACGTTGTAAGAAACAAGTGAAAGTAAAAGACCGAGCAGAGGTGCTTGCAGAATTAAAAGCGCAATCCGTTTTTTATCAGCCAGTATTAAAGAGGTATAGCGTTTGCACAGCACCGCAAATTGTCTCCAGAAGGAGCTTTTGCTAAAGATTTTCTTTGCTTTTATAGCCTGTGGAGCCTGCTCTGCCGTTAATGTATTTTGAATATCGGTGTTAAGGCTCCCGAACCTAAGCTGCCATGAAGCGGCATTGCTGTTAACTTTATCGTATATATCCACAAAATCCGTTACGTTGAAAAAGCTAAGTGCTTCATCGGGAGTTCCGAAGAAACACAACCTGCCTCCAGAACCAAGCACAATGATTTTATCGCAAAGGCTGATGTTTGTGGTCATATGGGTTACAACGATAATTGTCTTGTTTTTTTCGGTCATCCTTTTAAGGGTTTGCATTAAATGCCGTTCGGTACCGGGATCAAGTCCGGAGGACGGCTCGTCAAGGAAGAATGCCGTGGGGTCGGATATCAGTTCCACTGCAATGGATGCTCTCTTTCGCTGGCCGCCGCTAAGTGAACCGATCAGCGTATCCTCTCGTCCGTCAAGCTCAACCATTTCAATAACTTGAGCCACTCTGTTATCGCGTTCTTTTTGTGTGGAGTCCTCCGGCATACGCATCTGTGCGGTATAATCAAGCATCTTCCCTAACGTTAATTCCCGGTAAACAATATCCTGTTGCGGTACATAACCGATTAGATTTTTAAGCGCACTGTAATTTGAGTACAAATCCTCACTGTTAAATAAAATCTGCCCATCGCTTACCTGTGAAAAACCGCACATACCATTCATCAGTGTTGATTTCCCTGCCCCCGAACCGCCGATAATTGCTGCAAATTCATTTGGAGAAATGGACACGCTGATATGGTTTAAAATAGTACGCTGCTCTTTCTTACCATTCACTGTTTTACTTACATTGCGCACATGAATTGCAACACTCTCAGTTGTCCGGCTGTAATGTATACAGCCACCGGCATAGAGGATTTTTGTGTGTCCAATGAAGATAACATCCCGGTCAGTAAGTATACTTTTGTTATGTATTTGGTTTCCATTTATAAAAACACCGCTTGTGCTGCCGGAGGGAACTATAAACCACTTATCATTTTCTTTTAAGATTTTAGCGTGGTAAAGTGATACACCTGCTTGATTAATGACTATATCACATTTGTTGTCGCGTCCAATTGTTGTTATTTTATCTGTTAGCTTAAACGTGCACCAATTTCCACTGGGTTCACTGCCCCCTATAACCATGACTATACCGTATTCGCCTGATTGCCCTTTCGCAAATTCAGATTCAAAGGTAATACTATCTGCGGGGTATAGCTGCGTTTTTGCTGTGATACGGTTGCTGTTTACATAAATTCCGTTTGTGCTGTTTTTATCTGTGATATAGACCGCTTCATCTTGGTATGTGAAAACACCATGAAAATTTGAAGCAATTGCCGAATCGATCACAATATCATTGCTCTCATGTCGTCCAAAGGTAATGGCTTCGCTGCTATATTCAGAAAGCTCAATATTGTAGGGCTTTTTATTGCCTATCATGATGGTCAATGAATATTTGGGGAACAAATCCTTTCACCTCACCTTGATGAAATTGCGTAAAGTTCTTTCTTCTAATCCCATTTGCGCTCATCATTACAAAACGGCACAAATACAACGCGCAAGTTATCCGATCTGATTTCATCATAA
>CAYSTR010000095.1:0-8530 GCA_964433745.1 uncultured Oscillospiraceae bacterium
CAAGGCAAGCCCAGTTTCATTGAAGCACAATTATGGAGCGATAAGCAAGTTAAAGTATATAAGTATACCACAATATAAGACTACACCAAATGAGCATAATCCTTACTTGTTGGGTAGTACCCAAACTCACTGGGGAATTGTCTTTCGACCATTTTCAGCTTAGTCCTATTATAACATCAGCGTAGTATGATAATATCGACTAAAATTAACACATAAAGCAGGGCACGAACTAACCATTGGGTTTGTTCGCGCCCTGCTTTTCGGTTGTTTTATGAAAACCCTTCTATCAGGAGGAATAAACTGGTCTTAGCTGTTCGCCTTTTAATGCGTACTCTATTGTAGTACCAAGCTTTGAGAAGTCCGCTACCAGTGAATTAGGTTTTTCCTCTGGATCATCCTGAACCAATGGAACTAGATATATGTTTTTTTGGTTTATTAGCTGACCGATGTTCCGTGAGGCAGTACTCAATCCGTCATTTGTAGACACGGCGATGACTACCGGTTTAAGATTTCTCAGGTGGGATTTTGCCGCCATAGTCACTGGGGTATCGGTTATGCCGTTTGCCATTTTTGCCAAGGTATTGCCTGTACACGGGGCGATGAGCAGGACGTCCAATAGACCTTTCGGACCTATAGGCTCGGCCTGCACAATCGTATCTATTACCTGTGCCCCGCATATATTTGAAAATTGCTCCCGAATGTCACGCGCTGTGCCGAAGCGGGTGTCGAGCGTAGCGGCTGATGTGGACATTATCGGGATCAATGTATAGTTGTTCCTCAACAGAACAAGCTCCTTAAAAACCCTTTGAAAGGTGCAAAATGAGCCGGTTAAGCACACTCCCAGCCTGGGTTTGACTTCATACATTTGAAAATCACCCTCAAATTATGTTTTTTTCTGCTAGAATATTTATTATTGCCTGCTTTATTATCTCTCCTGCCGTAAAAGGCGCTACTTTACCGGGCAAAGACAGTGCCCAGATTACCTTAATACCTAAGCTTTTAGCTGCCTCAAAGTCTATCCCCCCTTATATTATTTTTGCACAACATGAAACTGTACAATCCGTGATTACATAGATATTAACGAGGTGATATCTATGCGTACAAAGAAGTATAAGTTAAAGCTTATTTATGATGAAAATGAGCTATCCGCGCTAATCTTATCACTGGTTAAGCGGTATCTTGACAGTCTTTCGGAGGAGGGGTATACATGGACAAGGCCGCACTCTACCTGAGACTGTCGAGAGAGGACGGCGAGGGGGAATCGGGGAGCATTAAAAACCAACGAGAGCTCTTGATGGAGTATGCGCGGGTAAACAGTATAGAGGTACTAAAAATATATGACGATGACGGTTATTCGGGGCTTAGCTTTGAGCGCCCCGGCTTTAAGAGGATGATAAACGATATTGAGTCAGGTCATGTGGACACCGTCATTACAAAGGATATGTCGCGTCTGGGCAGGGACTACATCATGACCGGTCACTATCTCGAGCGGTATTTTCCATCAAAAGGCGTTCGATTCATCGCTGTGAATGACGGTATTGACACTAATGCAGGTGTCAGTGAGCTTATGCCCTTTAAGGCGGTGTTTAATGATCTTTATGCGCGTGACATTTCCCAAAAGGTCAGAGGGGCATTAAAAGCCAGAATGATAAAGGGACAGTTCATCGGCGCGCAAGCACCGTTTGGGTATAAAAAGGAGGAAAAGAACTAGGGGAGATTGTGTATCGTCGAGAGGGTGGCATCCGTTGTACGCGAGATATATGCTCTCTTTCTGGGAGGATATTCTCTTAACAAAATAGCGCGGACACTCACGGAAAAGGGTTACAGGACACCGTCCTCTTACCGGGACAAAAATAGGGCGTCTGCGTGGAATGAACCCATGATTAAGCGGATATTAACACTTTATACCTATACAGGAGGGCTTTGTCAGGGTAGAACCACAAAGCTTAGTTATAAGCTTTGTAAGCGGATAAACCGTCCGCCGGAAAGCTTCTATTGTGTCAGCGGAACACATGAGGCAATTATACCCATTAAAGACTTTGAGCGGGTGCAGGAGCTTTTAGGCTTGCGGGATTATACCCCAAAGGGTAAACTCACCGCCAATGTGTTAAGCGGACTTGTGTGGTGCGGTGGATGCGGGGCACGCATGACGTTCCAGACCACCAGCGGCAGACGTTACCTAGTGTGCTCTAACTGGAGAAAGAGCGGGGAGTGTACATCGAACCTTGTCAGAGAGGATGTGCTTTTGACCATGATAAGTAAGGCTGTGTCGGAGTTTTCGGCTGGGATAGATACGGAAGAGCTTGTAAAT
Source organism: uncultured Oscillospiraceae bacterium (assembly GCA_964433745.1). GTDB lineage: Bacteria > Bacillota > Clostridia > Oscillospirales > Ruminococcaceae > CAYSTR01. Next base: position 2,312 of record CAYSTR010000095.1, read on the forward strand.
ACATATCTGCTAGAGAAAAAGCCGTGCAGTCATGAGGATAAGCGCGAAGCCGCCCGGGGGGCCCTGGCGCTTTTATACAGCGACAGGGCAGCGGGGCTTGTGGGAGAAGAGGACTACAATGCAATGAAGAAAAGACTTCAATCTCAGCTTGAAGATACCGCTCCACTGCCGGAAAGTACAGTAACAGCGGAGGAAATTACTGCGCAGATTAGTAGCTTCTTACAATTTGAACCGTTGACCCGCGAAATAGCGGTTTCGCTTATTAGCCGTATTGTGGTGTCAACAGACGGAGAGATAAGCGTTATGCTGGGAATGTCAAAGAATAGGTAAATTTTATGTATACTATTAACTGTCGATGAAGCTGTGGGCATTGTACACAGTTTCATCGCTCTTTTTTTGACCTGTAGATATTCGTCCACCCGATAATAGAAAAGCAGCCGACAATATAATGTAAATAAAAAAAGAAATGGAGAATTAAAATGAGCATAAGTAATTATCGTCTCTCGCAGTTTGAAAAATCTATAGCAAGTCTGCCGGACAGACCCGCCGAGCATGGGTTTTCCGCACAGCAGCTAAAGGAGCTGTTTGACTCCCGCACTGACAATGAGGTCAAGGAATCTATTAACGGCATAATAGACGAGCTGGCAGCACCGGAGGGCGGAACGCAGATAGGATATGAGGGCACAGTAGGAGCGAACACCCTCACAGGTGCAATAGACAGGCTAAATGCAACCAAGCTCACCACACTTCAGAGTGAGGAGGGTGTGGGAATCCGCGTAACACAAAAACCATATGGAATACGTTTAGATGCCACAGGGGATGTGGTGCCCGGTGAACACTCATTTACACATATGAGCGGCGGCGAGGATGAGATAAGCCTGCAAGGTCTAAAGGTAAAAGCCGAGGATGTGGAGGTAGAGACAGAGTCCGGGGAACGAACACTTCCGGAGGAGCTGGATGAGATAGGATCGCGCTTTAATACTCTCGAAAACAACTATTTTGAAATGGAATATGTTCTCCCGGTGACGGGCTGGACGACAGAGAACGGAGGAAACTGTTATACAATCCCGCTTGAAAATATAACGCTGCTCTCACGTGTCGATGTCTCAACCCCCACAATCCCAGATGCAGAAAAGCTTTCAAAGCTGGGGATAGGGTTTACTAAAACCTATGACGGCGGTGTGAAGTTGTTTTTTTCAAAATTACCGGAAACGCCGATAACCATTGTTCTAATGGCTACCATACGCTGTGCCGCTGGGGTTAGATAGGCGCTTTATTGTGCAATCAGACGGTACGCCCCGCCTGGTTTTGAAGCAAGATCGATAATGAGTGTTTCAGGCGGCAGTTTTTTCAACAGATACTCGTCAAAAACAACGGCAGGCACTGTGTTGAAGATGACATCTGCATCTATTTTTTCAGAACGAAGCTGTGCAAAGGTAATGGGACGTGAACCGAGGACATTAATCCATGCAAGATCAGAAAGCCTTCGTGCACACGCCGTAACATCAGCACCCAAGGCTCTCAACGAACCCATAAGTACCCTTGAAATGCGCCCACATCCGGTAATTAACGCTTTTGAGCCGTGTATCGTGATGGGCAGCTCCTCCATTGCAATCTGGATAGCTCCCTCAGCTGTAGGTATGGCGTTGAGCACCGACAGCTCCTCACGCTCGAAATAATCTATTATCGAGAATCCATACTCCGACGCTTTCTTGGCTATCTCGTCGGTCACCCGCCCTGCCAGCACCAGAGAGTTAGGAGAAACACGACGAAACACCTCGTCTATAGTGATATCCTTTTCAGAAAATGCAGCATTTATATGTATTCCATCCGCCGATATGGGTAGGGGGAATATGAGAATGTCTGCATTTTTTATTGTCTCTATACCATTTGTGTGTTCCGTGGGGTAGAGCGGGGCTTTTTCCAGGAAAGCCGTACATATGTCATACTGCTTGCCTAGCCCCCTTGCGAGATAGACCTGGCGCATGTCACCGCCAATGATGCCGATTAGTGGCTTGTTGTTCATAATAGCAGCGTGACATTTTACGTCACATATCCTTTCTTAAATGTCTTACACTATATTGTATTATCTTGTGTTAAAATGTGTGACTTAGCGCAATCTGTACCCAGTGTCCGAATTAATTCTTTAGTAGTATTGTAAATTAAGATTTTTAGTGATATAATTATTATGTGGTATATTTGTGAGAAAAATTTACTTGATTTAACTACCGGATAAGGTTATAATAATTTTATATTTACGTTTGGGGGTATGATTATGATTGGAGATCTGCATTGCCATACAAGGCTGTCGGACGGCTCGCTTGGCATTGATGAGCTTATATACCTTGCCAAGCGTATAGGATTAAATTTTTTATCCATTACTGATCACGACTGTATAAGCGGTTTAAGCCGTGCGGCAATAGTGGGCAAGCGTGTCGGTATTAATATTATCCCCGGTACAGAAATTTCCGGGTACAGCTCGGATACAGGTCACAGGGTACACATACTGTGCTATCTGTTTGATAAACCCGACCGTCTGGAGGGGATGCTGCTTGCCACCTCCGAGCAACGCAAGAATGCGGGTACGCTCATGCTCAAAAACGTTATGCGTTACTACCCTGTAACAGCGGAAAATGTGGCTAAATATGCCACCGGAAGCCGCTGTATATATAAGCAGCATATAATGCACGCTCTAATGGATCTGGGTTATACCGGGGAGATGTACGGCAGTGTGTACAATGAGCTGTTCGGTAAGAATGGCAGCTGTGTAGTGGATACCCCGTATCCGGATGTGTATGAGATATTAAAAAACGTCCATGCTGCGGGTGGTATTGCAGTTTTTGCCCATCCCGGAATGTGGAACGGTATAGGTCTTGCCGAGAAGCTTGCCGACGAGGGACTCATAGACGGAATTGAGGTATGGCATCCATCCCATTCGGAGGACGATGTGAGCACGCTTAGTTTATTGTGTGAGAAGCATAGACTGATAAAGCTGGGCGGCAGTGATTTCCATGGGATGTATCGTCCTATGCCCAATCCTGTATCGTCGTGTATTACTCCCGCTTCCGAGCTTGCGCATCTATTTGATTATAAAGATAAACACCGTTAGAAGGATGGTAAATGTTTGGAAGCAATAACGTATAATGATCGGAAGATAAAGAGAAACCGTGTAATCCTGGCAGCGGCGACTATCTCGTTCTGGGCGGCGCAGTATGTCTATGTTCCGTTTCTGACTCCTCACCTCATGGGGATGGGTATATCCGCCACCTTGGTGGGTATTATCATTGGAGCTTACGGCTTCACACAGCTGGCACTGCGTATCCCTGTGGGAATATGCGCTGACATATACAAGGTACATAAGCGATTTATTATAGTCGGGTGCATATTGGCAGGGGTCTCTTCACTAGGGCTTATGCTCAGCTTTTCGCCGATACTCCTCATTGTAGCCAATGCGGTATCGGGTATGGCCTCTTCCACGTGGATATCGTTTACGGTCATGTATTCGGGCTTCTATCCACCGGATAAAACCTATAAGGCTATTGGTATTATGAATGGCTGCTGTAACGGCGGAATATTTGCATCATATATAATCGGCGGGATTGTAGCTAACTCCTTTGGGATAGAGCCGCTATTTGTAATAAGCTTTTTTATGGGAATGATAGGCGTACTGCTTGCATCATTTATCCGCAGTCCCATGATTATAAGAGAACCTGTACGTATAAAAAGCCTTATATCTGTAGCTAAATCAAAGGTGCTATTGTTTTTTGCCGTTATAGCAAGTATAGGACAGTTTACAATGTTTGCTACAGCCAACTCCTTTGTGCCGGGTTATGCAAGGAGCATAGGTGCGGACGAGCTGTTGCTGGCGGCTTCATCCGCTGTGTTTACAGGATTTTCGATTATCGGTTCTTTATTCTCCGGATCATCCCTATACAAGCGAATAGGACTTAGAAATGTGCTGACCGGTGCGCTTGTAATCATTGCTTTATATGCTTTTCTCATTCCCTACTGCCCGAATATGTATGTCCTGCTGATTTTACAAGCGGTGGGCGGGTTTAGCAATGCATCTATGTTTTCATCGCTTATGTCCAATGCTATCTCGGGGATAGAGCAGGACAAAAAATCATCTGCTATGGGATTTTTTCAAGCTATCTACTCGGTAGGTATGACCATAGGACCTGTTATAATGGGTAAACTAGTGGACACGTTTGTTTATAGAGGAGCATTCTTGATAATCTCACTGGTATCGTTAGTCACTGCCGTATTAGTATTAGTTATGATGGGAAGAATAAAAGCGTTAAACGAACCATCGTGAAAGGAAATTTAGTCTTAAATGAGGATAAGGGATATTACACTGTCCGATAGAGATGAATTTATTCGGATGTCTAATAGCTTTTATGGGACATCGGCGGTCTTACACCCTGTTCCATCGGACTATTATGAAAAGACGTTTGATGTTATTGTAGGCGGCGGTGCTCTCTCTTATGTTAGGGGGCTTATTATCGAGGAAAATGATGTAACGGTGGGGTTTGCTGTGCTCACGACATTCTGGTCATGTGAGGTCGGCGGTGATTGTATTATGCTTGAAGAGATATATATTAAGGATGAATACCGCGGATTTAAGCTTGGAAGCCGATTCCTTGACTGGATGGACGCGGAGTATAAGGATAAGGTCAGACGGATTCGTCTGGAGGTAACCAAACAAAACAACGGTGCGGCACTTTTGTATCAGAAAAAAGGATATAAGTATCTTGATTATCTTCAGATGTATAAAGACTAAGGAACTAAGCAAAAGCCTAGTTCCTACAGCTCACATTATGTGGTTTTCAAAGCGCGTATCTGTAATATTATAACCCAGCTCTATAAGCTTGTCCTGTAACCCCTTGTGACTGGGTCCTGTAGTGTCAAAGTCCACAGAAATGGTGTTCTCTTCCTTGTTGACCCCGACAGATATCACCCCGCGCAGACTGTCTAGCTCTCGTTTTATCTGTTTAACATCATGCTCCCCATCCAGTCTTTCAACCGAGAAATAAGCGGTTGCTTTTGACATGCTATCACCTCACTGTATATTATTGGCAAAATATACGCAATTATGATATTTAAGAAAATTAATATTCGGAGGTATAATGGATATATCATTCGGATTTCCTCCCGTCTATGAGAAAAATGCACGTGTGCTTATACTGGGCAGTCTTCCGGGTGTAAAATCCATCCTAGAGCAGCGGTATTATGCTCATCCCAGAAATCAATTCTGGCCCATAATATATTCTGTTTATGGGATTCCGGTAGACAAAGACTATGATAAAAGGATTCGGTTTCTTCTTTCTCAAAAAATAGCATTATGGGATGTATGTGCATCGGCATACCGTAAGGGTTCTCTTGATGCACACATAAAAAATGAAACACCCAATGACATTAATAAACTATTACTGGATTGTCCTGACATAAAGCTTATACTGTTTAATGGACACAAGGCACAGCAGCTGTTTAAGAAATATTTCCCCGAAATAAATACCCCTAGTATCCGTCTGCCCTCCACAAGCCCTATTACCGGTAAAAACGTCCTATCAGAAAAAGAAAAGCTTTCCGTATGGAGAGAGACATTATTAAGTCAAGGAGTGGAATAAATGAGCGCAGTATATTATTTTTCACGCACAGGAGTTAGCGAGGCTATGGCAAAAAAGCTTGCCGAGAATCTCAATGTTAAGGCACACAAGCTGGATGACGGTATGAATTGGAATGGTATGTTTGGCTTTATTAAGGGCGGATTTTATGCTTCCACAAAAAAGAGCATTCCCGCGAAATATGAAGATCCTAAAGCTGACGAAAACATTTTACTTGTTATGCCTTTGTGGGCAGGAGGGTTTCCGCCTGCGGTGAGAGGGTTTATAGATAAAATAGGGCGTAATAGAATAACATTGGTAGTTACATCTATGAGTTCTGAACTGAAAGACCGAGAGGGATTTGTGCGTGTAATAGATATTAAGGGTAAGGATATTCAGGAGAATACTTTAAAGAATCTAATTTGAAAATAATCGACAGAATATTCCCCAAATTTTTATTTATATGGTAAATTTTGGGGAATATTAAAATAATGTTTGACAAGCTATAATTTTTGTGCTATAATAAATTTCGCGATATAAAGTTGCTGGTGTAGCTCAGCCGGTAGAGCAGCTGATTTGTAATCAGCAGGTCGGGGGTTCAAATCCGTCCACCAGC
>CAYSTR010000096.1:0-8486 GCA_964433745.1 uncultured Oscillospiraceae bacterium
CCTTTTCGCCCTGTGTATGGTACCATATATACCGAGCCGGATCTGCACCTAAAGACACAAATATCTCGAGCTGACGAAATACATCCGCACCATGCACGGCATGTACCGCCACCGGCGCACCCGTGCGAGACGAGACGATAGCGGCGGCGCGCAGTGCCCGTTCCTCCTCCGGCTGCATACCGGTACTATCGGTTACACCGAGCTTGATCATACCTATCGGTGTCCCCCGCCCGGTCTGCCCGGACGAGCCACCGACGATCTCCTCGTACATATACGCCGCCATGTCCTCCACCGAGGCATTTCTTGCCCAGTAAGCGGTATGCTTGGTCTGAAATGTACCGGTGGCAGCGACTATATGTATGCCGGATGCGCGGGCGGCCTCTGCGCACAGCGGCGCATGACGGCCGCAGCCGGGAGGGGTACAGTCGATCATGACCATGACCCCCGCCCTTTTCGCTCGGCTTAGCTTAATATCAAGAAGGTCGAGCGCGTCTGTGTGCTCCCCTTCGGTCAGCTGCCTGTCGTCGAGATTATCCTCGAGAAAGTCCAGATACAGGTGTTCGTGTGCGAGCACCAAACCATCCTCTGGGATCTCCTCAAGACTCAACAGGCCGGTGACCGTTCTCAATACCTTCTCCATTATTTCTTTGAAGCCAGGAATGCGTCATACTGCTTCTGCAGCTCCGCAAGCACGGTGTCAACGCCCGCATCCTTATAGGCCTGTTTCAGCTTATCGATGCCGTCCTCGTACTTGACGAAGCCCTGAATCATCGGGTTAGCGAACTCATTGTACGCCTCACCGATACGGGTCAAGGCGTCCTGGAAGGCGGAGGTGTCCACCCACAGACCCAGTGCCGGGGATTCGGCCGCGTCTACATTGGGGTTATTGTATATCTTCTTGTTCAGCTCAACCGACTGGGGCAGCCAGCTCTCGGGATAGCTCGCGAACTGCGCCTGCAGATACCACCATGCATATCCCATTGGATAGGGGGCGTTGGAAGCGTCCACACCCTCCGGGAACTTCATGATATCGCCTTCCTTGACCCAGGACTTGCCCTCTAGTCCATTGAGCATGGTCTCATAATACTTCTGGTCGGATACCAGCCAGTCATACCACAGCGCGAACTCCTGCGGGTACTTGGAGGCACGCGGGGAGACGATCTCGATGTGTCCGTAGAACTCGCGGCGAGCGTTGAGTGTTGGGTTCAGACGAGCCAGCTCGTACTCCGCGCCCTCAATGACATTCTTACCGCGCTCGCCCTCTACCGCCTCAACACCATGACCGTATGCACCCAGATTACCCGAACTCATCTCGATGTTCGAGTTGGGTACGAGTCTGTCGGGATTGAGGTAACCGGCTGCGCTCCACTTCTCACCGAGCTTGCACATATACTTGAAGAAATCGCTCTCGATATAGTTGACGAGCTTGTTGGTCTTAGGATCAATGAGACCAGGGCCGCCGAAGTCATAGTCGGGTCCGACAAAGAACAGATGCTCACCGAAGGCACGCTCCAACTGCCTTGTTCCGCCGACACCGTTGATGGGGACAAGCCCCTTGGCCTTACAGACATCAAAATACTTCTCGAGCTCCTCGATGGTCGTAATCTCACCCAGACCCGCATTCTTGCGAATGTCCGCGCGAACGACATATCCGTCAAACGGGAACGCATAGTTGGCAACCGCCGGATAACAGGTGTACTTGCCGTCGATCGAGAACGACTTGAATATCTCTCTGGGGATGACACGCAGAAGGTTCGGTGTCTTTTCCTCCGAGACATACTCGTCGATGGCCTGCAGCGCACCGCCCGACCATAGGGAGGTTAGCTGATACTGTCCTATAAGCAGCGCGTCGAACACCTCTCCGGTGGTGAGATATAGATTGCTCTTGGTCTCCCAATCGTCCCACGGGATGTACTCGTTTTCGACCTTTACATTAATAGCGGCTACACTCTTTTCGTTAAGCCACGCCAGCACGTCGGCCTCACCTTCAGGAGCAGAGCCGGGAATCAGTACCTTGACCGATACAGGAGGACCTCCGGCTTTTCCTCCGCCGCTGCTCGAACTGCCGCCGCCTGAACAGGCGACCAGACTTACCATGAGCGCTAAAACTAAAGCGATACACAGAATCTTCTTCATACATTACTCCTTTTAAAAACTAATTTTTAACCGCTCCTATTAAAATACCCTGTATAAAGTATTTTTGGGCGAACGGATAAACAAATATTATGGGGCCTATCGTGAGCACCATGGTCGCCATCTTTACCCCCTCCTCCGGCAGACGCATCTGCGTAGCGGTCAGGAACAGGTTCTTAGTGGCATTTGAAGCGGACACCATGACGATACGCAGTATACTCTGCAACGGGTACATCTCGATCTTTGTGATGAATAACATAGCGTTGAACCACTCGTTCCAGTAACCGATAGCTGAGAACAATGCAATGGTCGCGACGCCTGGTAACGCCAGCGGCATGATGATCTGCGCGAATATCCTAAGCTCACTCGCCCCGTCGATACGTGCCGATTCGGCTAAGGAATCGGGCAGACCGCCGATAAAGTTGCGGAGAATGTACACATGCCAGGCGTTGAGAAGCGCTGGAACTATCATAGCGAACATATTGTTCTTCATGCCAATCGCGCTCATAACCAGATAATAGGGCACCAGTCCGCCGCTGAACACCATAGGGATAAACATGTAAAACGCAAACACATTGCGGTACTTTAAGCGCTTATTACTGAGCACATACGCATAGAGCGACGAAATCAGCACAGAGCCGGCGGTTCCCACACCCGTGATGAACACCGTGTTGCGGTAGGCGTTGAGTATCATGTTGCCCTTGGAAAAGATCAGCTTGTACGCGTCGAGTGACAGCATACCGGGAATCAACTTGTACCCCTCTCTGACGATGAAGTCCTCCTTCGTAAAGGATACCACTATACCCAAGGCCAGAGGATAGAGCGCAATAAATGCCAACAGAATCAGCAGACAGGTATTAAACACCTGAAAAACCCTCGCAGACACAGACATAATTTCTCCTCCTCTCCTAGAATAATGCTCCTTCGGGATAGGTCTTCTTCGCCAGCCAGTTCGCACCGATAATCATGAAGCAGCCCACCACCGATTTGAGCAGTGCAATCGAGGAGGAGGCGCCTAGATTCGGATTGGTGCGCAGGTTGCGGAATACATATGTGTCTATGGTATCCAGAAACTGCAAAAGCGTCGGGCTGTCGCCGATTAGTGTGTAGATAGCCAGCGCATCGGTGGATAATAGACTACCTAACCCTAAGAGAAACAGCACCACAACGGTGGGTTTTATCGTGGGCAGCGTTATGTACATAATCTGCTTTATGCGCCCCGCACCATCGATCTGCGCGGCCTCATACAACTCCTGCGGAACCGAGGTTATCGCCGCCAGATAGATAATAGAGCTGTAGCCCGAGGATTTCCAGAGCATGATAAAGAGATAGAGGAATATCCACAAAGCAGAGTTCATGTAGAAGTTATACTCCGGCAGCCCAAGCGAGCGAAAGAGATTATTAAGCACACCGTATTTTGTTGAAAAGATGCTGGTAGCCATGACGCCCACCACAACCATTGAGATAAAGTGCGGAAAGATGAGGATGGATTGTATAACCCGTTTGAGCTTCTTAAACACCATCTCATTTATCAGTATAGCCAGTGCTAGTGCGGAAAAGGTGCTCAATACCAACGACAGCGAGCTTAAAACGAGGGTATTGCGCAAAAGATACCAAAACTTTCCGCTCTCAAAGAGGAAGTTAAAGTTTGCAAGCCCCACAAATTCGCCAGAGAACAGCCCCCGGTAATCAACCTTAATAAACGCTACATAGACACCCACCATCGGCAGATAACTCAGCACAAATATGAGTAAGACACCAGGCAGTGCCAGTAAATATGCCGGGAGGTTGAGCCGCATCTCGCGTAAAAATCCCTGATACCGTCTCATGAAACACCTCCAATAATAAATTCCGCCCAGACTTGTCCGTCAGCGGTTATCAACAGTTGATCGGATTGTATATACACACAAAAACCATAAGACTCACTATGCAATCTTACAACATATTGACAATCTATATACTATCACAAAACCTCAATATTACCATAATAAATATTGCTGTCAAGTATAATATATATTGCTTTTATATTATGTACGCTGTATGCTCTAACATCTGCCTTATTTCACAGATACGGCTGTGTAGCTAATAGTGTATATATGAAAAAAACTCTTAATTGCCCGTTTTACACATCATATATCATGCCAAACTCAACCTGAACACGCAAAAAACGGCTAGACTTTTTAACGAAACTATTGGATAATAATAACGTCACATTGTAATAATGCAAGCCGTAAAACAACAAAATATAACTTATTAAGCGGGGAATAATGATGAGATGCTTTCAAAGCCCCTTGGAGTTGCCGCGCAGCGAGCGATTCCGAAGCATAGAGTGGCTTGAGCCGCGTGTTACCTGTATGACACCCGGTCTGCACGGGGATACTTACCCCATCACCTGGGCGCGGGACGACAACCTCTACGCCGGCTGCGGTGATCCCGGATATGTCCTCGAGAACGGGCGGTGCCGCGAGTTTAGCTGGCGCGAGGCCGAGACCAACCCATACGCCTACGAGCGCATGTCCGGCATGACGGTGGAACGCTTCACCGGCATGGGAGCGGGTACCGATGTGTGGCGCGTGAACGATCTGACCGGCTTCACCGGGTTAGGCGGCAACGGGCCCAAGCCTACAGGGATGCTGGCACTGGACGGCTGCGTCTACATGGCGGTGCAAAACCTGCTAGGCGGCAAGACTGCCCGTTTCGGCAGAAGCAACCAGCACGGCAGCGACGCTTCGATCCTTTGCTCCCGTGATTATTGCAAAAGCTTTACCCCCGATCTGGAGCCGCTCTGGAGGCAGTTTGAAGGTGAGCAATACGACCGTCAGGCCTATCGCTTTAAGACAAGCGAACAGGAGCGGGAGCAGTATCAGGGCTTTGTGCCGATGTTTCCGGGGGCACTGTTCGGCGGTCCCTCGTTTGTGCAGTTCGGCAAGGACGGGCAGGATGCCACCGATGAATATGTCTACGCCGCCTCCGCCGACCAGTGGGACAACGGGCGTGACCTCCGCATAGGTCGCGTACACCGCGACCACATCCTCGAGCGGGATGTATGGGAGTTTGTGCGGTTTGAGGGAGAGAGTCCCGTCTGGACTAGCAATCTTGATCTGTCCGAGCCGGTACTGTCCATCGACCGGTACATGTCCGCGCCCGAAGTGATATATCTAAAGGACGAAGGGGTGTACATCCTGCTGACCTGGGCACTGCACAAGGATTTTGCTACCGAGGGCAGCTCGCTCATCATCCTTGAGAGTGAGAGCCTGACCGGGGAATGGAAGCTCGTCTACTATGAATGGATGTGGGAGACACCCGCGTTTACGCCCTACTGTCCGCGCATCCCGATGAAATGGTTCGACCACAGCTCCTTGAGCGGGTATATGCTCTATTCGGGCAGCTGGGCCAGGCCCGAACCCTACTACCGCCCGCATATGCGTAGATTTAGGTTTATAAGATAAGGGGGGGAAAATCATGGATATCAATAAGCTCTTAAAATTCAAGGAAGCCTATCTGGACTACTGGTCGCACCGCGTAGTCATGCAAGCTCTCTATACCTATCAGGTCTCGCGGTATGCGAATAATGTCTTTGACTCGCTAGTCGCGGAGGTACAGGGAAAGCTCGCGGAGCACTTTAAGCAAAAGGGCGCTCTAAACGCCGATAGCTCAAAGCCGTTTGAAGAGCTGTTGCGCCCGGCTTATACCGACTGTAAGAGCTATTCCTTCCACATCACAACCCACTCGCACATCGACATGAACTGGCAGTGGGGATATGAGGAGACGGTGTCCATCACGCTGGATACCTGGCGGACGCTGATACGCATGTTGGACGACTACCCGAACCTCTATTTCGGACAGTCCCAGGCCGCCATGTACGAGCTGTGCGAGCGGTTTGATCCCGCTCTCCTAGAGGACGTAAAGCGCAAGATAAGGGACGGGCAGTGGGAGGTCACGGCCAGTACATGGGTGGAGGCCGACCGCAACATGCCCTCGGGTGACGCGTTTATCCGCCACCTCCGCAAGACACGCGAGTACCTCATCCGCACCCTGCCAATCGATGTAACCAAGCTCAATCTGGCGTTTGAGCCGGACGCATTCGGGCACAGCGGGCAGCTCCCTGAGATACTGACGGCGGCGGGGGTGACCCGTTACTACCACACCCGCGGCGACGATCGAGGTCCTTCGCTCTACCGCTGGTCTTCCCCCTCGGGTGCTGAGGTGACTGTACTGCGTGACCTCGCCGGGTACTCCCCGCCGATAGGTGCGTTCTCGATGCTTAGAATACCCGAATTTTGCAATACCTATCATGTGGATGTACTGCCGCAGCTCTATGGTATTGGCAACCATGGCGGCGCACCCTACCGTAAGGGCATTGAGACCTTCATGGACATGAACACCTGGCCCGCCTTCCCGAATGTCGGCTTCTCACGTCTTGACAGCTTCTTTGACAAGGTAGACGCGGACGCATTACCCCTCGTCAACAGCGAGCGTAACTTCGTGTTTACCGGCTGCTTCTCGTCCCAATCCAAGCTCAAGTTCTTAAACCGCTTCGGTGAGGCACGCGCCATCGAGACCGAGGCGCTGGATGCCATGTCCTCTGTTTTGGCAGGACACACAGTCTGCCGTAATAAGCTCGACAGCGCGTGGAAGCACATCCTGTTTAACCAGTTCCACGACATACTGCCCGGCTCAAATACGCAGGAATCCAAGGAGTACTCGGTAGGTCTCTATCAGGAGGCCACCGCGCTGACAGAGGTGGTGTGCCGCGATGCGATGAAGGCTATCTGTGACGGTATCGACACCACCCCCTATCTCGGCGACGTGTCCGGGGAGCTGATAAGCATGTCTGAGGGGGCGGGCGTGGGCTTTAATGTTCGGGACGGGCACTTCCCGCAGGTAGAACGCAACCGCGGTATCAAGCGGTTTTATACTGTGTTCAACCCTACGCCAGTCCCCAGAAACGAGCCGGTGGAGATCGTCGTGTGGGAGTGGGAGGGTAACCTTGACACCGCGCGCTTTACTTCACCCGATGGTAAGGTGCTGCGTCATCAGCTTTTGGACAATGAAAAGAAGTACTTCTGGAACGACCACTATTGGTTCTTTAAGTATAGACAGGTTCTCGTGCAGCTCGAACTGCCCCCCTACGGTTACTCCTGCGTCATTCTGGACGAGGCACCGCAGGAGAAAGCACCCATCTGGACGGCCAATCTGCCCAACACCCGCCCGCAGACGGCGGTGCTGCAAAACGGGCTCATCTGCGCCGAGCTTGACATGAGCACAGGCGGGATCAAATCACTCACTCTGGACGGTACGGGCGAGTATCTGCGCAGTACGGCCGGGGTATCGGGTGTAATCGAGCACGGGGACGGAAACGCCTGGACGTTGGGGGCGTACATCGAGACCTTCCCGCTCACGCAAATGCACGTGACGGGGCAGTTTCTGGACGAGGGTGTCTTGCGCAGATGGATTCGCTTGTCGGGCAAATTCAAAAGCTCCCCCATCCAGCTGACCATCTCGCTCGACGAGGGAGCAACCATGCTCGACTATGACATAAAACTTGAGTGCCGCGAGATAGGCACCCCCGAGACGGGTATCCCACAGCTGCGGTTTGTGGCCCAGCTTTGTTATGAGGTCACGGGTTATCCGTCCGACACGGCGTTCGGCGTGCTCGAGAGGAAACCGCATGACGACGACATCCCCGCTCGCTTTATGGCAGCGAACGGGGAGGGACGAATCCCGCTCGTACTGTCGAGCGAAAACGGGTACGCACTGCGCGGGTACGACAATTCATTATCTGCAACGCTTTTAAGGGCGAGTTTTGACCCCGACACCGCACCCGAGACGGGACACCGCCAGTTTAAGGTGCATATCGGATTTGCAGGGAGCGGTAAAACCGAGCTTGCGCGTCACATCCTCACGCACAACATCATAACGCCGGTTATCTCGTGCGAAAGGCACTCAGGTACGCTGCCTATTAGCTGGTCGCTGCTGTCACTGTCGGGAGACGGCGTACTGACGAGTATCCAACCAGAAGCGGACGGCACCCTCATCGCGACGATATTCGAGACCGAGGGCAGGGACGGACAGGCACACCTGAATTGCGGCTTCACAGTAGATAGTGCATACCTCTGCGATGCCTACGGTACAAAGCTTGACAGCAAGCTTATATATGAGGAAGGTTGCATTTATGTGCCGCTGCCAGCATATAAGACGGTGTTTGTGCGTATAAAATCTAGGTAACCCTACTCCTTGCCCGACTTCTTCTGCCTGTACTCACTCGGTGACATCGCAAATGTTTTCTTAAACACCTGACTGAAGTAGAGCGGATTATCATATCCCGACATCCGGCTGATATCGGTTATCGA
>CAYSTR010000097.1:0-2877 GCA_964433745.1 uncultured Oscillospiraceae bacterium
TGTTGAGATGTGTACCTTTCCCGCTAATCCGTTTTTTCTTAAATAACGTCCGATAATACGCTCGCTTGCTCCTATATCGTTTGGCAGATACAGTCTTGCTGTGTCTATACAGTTACCGCCGCGCTCTAAATATGTGTCTAGAAGCGCATTACTGGTATATTCATCGAGATCTGTGCCAAAATAAGCGCTTCCCAATGTCAAACCGGTGATTGATAATTCGGATTCTGCATTCGCAAGCGTAATATACTTCATTTTCTTTTATCCTTTTTTAGTATTCCTCTATATATTAACACTCTTTATACCTTATTGTCAAGTTTTTACAAGAGGTCATAAAATTATATTGACAAGATTCTAAATGTGGGGTATAATAAAAACATTCTCTTATTCGCATACTATATATAGTATGCGAATATGTTTCTCATACAAGGCTTTTATTCAGGTAATACTGGATGACGGGTGTATTTTATATTTATGCAAAAGGGGAATGGACATGTTAACAGCAATCAAAAAACGAGATGGGAGAGAGGTGCCGTTTGACATAAAAAAGATAGCGGATGCTATCTTTGGAGCGGCAAAGGCTTTGGGCGGACACAACTATGACATGGCGTTGGTTCTGTCTCAAAAGGTAAGAGAGAAGCTGGAAGAGGAGGGTATGGACGCACCCACTGTAGAACACATACAGGATATGGTAGAGCGGGTGCTCATCGAGAATGGACACGCGAGAACGGCAAAGGAGTTTATTCTATACCGTGCAGAGCGCACACGTACCCGTGAGATGAACATGCGCCTTATGAAGGTGTATGAGGATTTGACCTTCAGGGATGCTAAGGATAATGACATAAAGCGTGAGAATGCCAACATAGACGGCGATACAGCTATGGGAACGATGCTAAAGTACGGTACAGAGGGTGCAAAGCAATTTTATAGCATGTTTATTTTAAATAAAGACCATGAAAAGGCTCATGTTGTAGGGGATATTCACATACACGACCTGGAGTTTCTCACCCTTACCACAACATGCTGTCAGATTGATATAATAAAGCTTTTTAAAGACGGATTCAACACCGGTCACGGATTTTTACGTGAGCCTATGGACATTCATAGCTATTCGGCGCTTGCATGTATCGCTATACAGTCAAATCAAAATGATCAGCATGGCGGACAGAGCATACCAAACTTTGATTACGGCATGGCAGAGGGCGTAAGAAAGACCTACCGTAAGCTCTACAGACAAAACCTCACTAAGGCTATAGATATGCTCACAGGAATAGACGATGCCGCCGGTATAGCGTCCGAGCTTATTGCTGCCGTGGAAAAAGAGCATGGGGTATATCCCAATATCGGGGACAACGGCAGTTATCTGGAGAAGGAATATCCGCTTTTGGCAGCTCGTTTCGGTGATGAAAACGCTGACAAGATAAGACATTTTACTGTAAAGCATACACTCAAAGAGACCGAGAGAAACACATTCCAAGCCATGGAGGCAATGGTTCACAACCTAAACACCATGCACTCACGCGCCGGAGCTCAAGTGCCGTTCTCTTCTATAAACTTTGGTCTTGACACCTCACCCGAGGGACAGATGGTAATCAGAAACTTTCTGCTTGCCACTGAGGCGGGTCTTGGTAACGGAGAGACCGCTATCTTCCCTATTAGCATTTTTAAGGTGAAAGAGGGTATAAGCTTTAATCCGGGAGACCCAAACTATGACCTCTTTAAGCTTGCTTTGCGTGTTTCCGCAAAACGTCTTTATCCGAACTTCTCTTTTATAGACGCTCCTTTTAATCTCAAGTACTATAAAGAGGGCGACTATAATACAGAAGTGGCATATATGGGCTGCCGCACACGTGTCATGGCAAACTATTATGACCCTAATAATGAGATTGTTTCGGGCAGAGGAAACCTTAGCTTTACCTCAGTAAATCTTCCGCGTATTGCTATTCGTGCCAATAAGAATCTAGACTTCTTCTTTGATGAGCTGGACAGGAAGATTGACATAGTTGTGGAGCAGCTTTTAGAGAGATATGCTATACAAGCCAAGAAGAAGGTCAGAAACTATCCCTTCCTAATGGGACAGGGTATATGGCTGGGTTCAGATAAATTGGGGATAGACGATGAAGTAGGTGAGGTCTTAAAGCATGGTACTCTCACTATGGGCTTTATCGGGCTTGCAGAGTGTCTTAAAGCGCTCATCGGCAGCCATCACGGAGAGACACCCGAAGCGCAAAATTTAGGGCTTGAGATAATAGGACATATGAGACGGCGCATGGATCTCATGACAGAAAAGACAGGTCTAAACTTCACGCTCATAGCCACACCGGGTGAGGGCTTGTCCGGACGTTTTGTAAAGATTGACAAACAAGTCTTCGGTGAGATACCCGGAGTGACCGATAGAGAATACTATACCAACTCCTTCCATATACCGGTGTACCACAATATATCTGCGTTTGATAAGATACGGTTGGAAGCACCATATCATTCGCTTACCAATGCAGGGCACATCACATATGTGGAGCTGGACGGCGACCCCACAAAGAATTTGGATGCATTTGAACGTATTATCCGCTTTATGAAGGAATCGGGAGTGGGCTACGGTTCGATAAATCACCCGGTTGACCGTGATCCTGTGTGCGGATTTACTGGGATTATCGGAAACGAATGTCCAAAATGCGGAAGAGAAGACGAGGACGGAGAGCCCTTTGAGCGCATACGCCGCATTACCGGATATCTTGTCGGCACACTCGACCGCTTTAACAATGCAAAAAAAGCAGAGGAACACGACAGGGTAAAGCATTGTTAAAACTGGAAAAACTTCACA
This sequence comes from uncultured Oscillospiraceae bacterium, assembly GCA_964433745.1. GTDB lineage: Bacteria > Bacillota > Clostridia > Oscillospirales > Ruminococcaceae > CAYSTR01. Next base: position 2,819 of record CAYSTR010000097.1, read on the forward strand.
AACTGCCTATTTTCGCATATCATGTATTGATAGCTGCGAAAATAGGCAGTTTTTCGTTA
>CAYSTR010000097.1:2887-8475 GCA_964433745.1 uncultured Oscillospiraceae bacterium
GAGGGATTATTTTGAATAGTAATATGGATAGGATGCTAGAATGCCGTCTGGACATACCCTATCCCGAGGTGAGGGTTCAAAGACCAAACCGCCGGTATGAGGACATGATTATGGAGCTGTATTCGGGCGGTTCGGGGGAATATACTGGAATATCACAGTTTTTCTATCACCACCTGTGGGCAATGATGGGGGATCCTATGCTGGCGGATGTGCTTATGTGTATCTCCAAGGCTGATATGACACATCTTCATCTTTTGGGTCAGCTTGTTATGAAGCTGGGCGGTGACCCGCAGTTTATCGAGCGGCGTCCCCGAGGAAGTGTTTTCTGGACGGCGAAGAACATAAGCTATGTAAAGGCTGTACCGCGTATTTTAATGGAGGACATAGCAGCAAAAACAAAGCTGATAGACGCATACATAAGTACCACCCAGAAGATAGATGATGAATACATAACCGCACTGTTAAAACGCATACAGATGGATGAGGAACTGCATCTGAAACTGCTTAAGGAATTTGTATGACACATGACGGACAGCCGAAGGACTGTCCGTCATGTGTTTTTCAGTTATTTTTCGAGGGTTGTTCATATAACTATCACATAGCGGGTCTATACTGTAAACAGAAAAGAAAGGGAGGCTTTATATATGGACGATTATGAAAGATACTATCTTACAGAGCATACAAATACAGAAGAAAAGAAGAAATCATCTAATGTGACAAAATTTGGTCTTACGATTCTTGTAGTGCTCACCGTTATACTGTCCGGGGTGTTCGGGTTTGCGGGAGCTAGTCTGTCGAACGGCTTGTTCTCGATTATGGGAGCACAAGCTGCACTGTCGGCACAGCGGGAGGAAAGCTCCTCTGCTTCCGACGCACCTATTATTAATAACATCCCTGTGGCGGCAAACGGAACATATACCGTAGCAGATATTGCGGATATGAACGGAAACAGTGTTGTGGAGATACAGACCGAGAGCGTATCAAACTACGGGCGGTTCGGACAGTTTATATCGGACGGAGCGGGAAGCGGTGTTATTATCTCGTCTGACGGATATATAGTCACCAACAATCATGTAATAGAGGGCGCAAGAAAGGTGACAGTACGCCTTAAAAACGGCGAGAGTTATCAGGCGACGGTTCTGGGCAGAGATCAGGCAACCGACCTTGCACTCATTAAGATTACAGCGGCAGGACTGACCCCCGCAGTCATGGGCGATTCGGATATTCTTCGTGTAGGAGAGCCGGTTGTAGCTATCGGAAACCCCTTGGGAGAGCTGGGCGGTACGGTGACAGAGGGGATAATCTCCGCAACATCACGCGATATTACCATAGACGGACAAACCATGAGCCTACTCCAAACCTCGGCTGCTATTAACCCCGGCAACTCTGGCGGCGGGCTGTTTAACGGCAAGGGTGAGCTAATAGGCGTGGTAAATGCAAAATCCAGCGGTTCTGGGATTGAGGGATTGGGCTTTGCAATTCCGGTGAACACCGCAAAAGAGGTTATAGAGAGAATTAAAGCAGGAGAGAGCAGTCAAACCATCAATCTGGGGCTTACACTTATAAACATCAACGATGACGAGACTGCGGCAGCGTACCGTGTGGATAATCAAGGTGTATATGTCCTTAAAACAGAGAATAAAAACGAGCTTATGGTGGGTGACCGCATAGTATCCATCGAAGGGACAGATGTATCTACCTCCACAGAGGCAAGAGATATTATCCAAAAGCACAAGGTTGGGGACATAGTGACCATGACGGTAGAGCGTGACAGTGAGGTTATCTCTCTCGATATTATGATGACAGCAGGCGATATTTAATCGATAATAAAGTCCCGATATCTGCGCATTGGCGGATATCGGGACTTTTATGTCTACATGGTATGGAATGCTTTAAGCCGTGTACGCCGTTCCTTATAGTCGGGCATGTAACGCGCCACCTCGTTATAAAACCGTTTACTGTGGTTTTTTTCTCTGATATGCGAAAGCTCGTGTACAACTATGTAGTCAATAAGCTCGTCCGGCAGGAGCATGAGCCGGTATGAGAAGCATAAACGGTTCTTTCCGCTGCAGCTTCCCCAGCGGGTACGTGCGGAGGTTATCGTTACACCCTCCGGATGAACCCCCATAATGGCGGCAAAATGAGGCACCCTTTGGGTGAGATGTGAGTATGCTCGCTCTTTTAAGGCCCGCACCTCATCCTCTGTGGGAGCAATCTGCTGAAAGGTTTGTTCTTTAAAGCGGTTTTTCTGCTTTTCTATCCAACCATTATGCTTGTCTATAAACCGCTCTATCTCGTGAACCGGCAATCGGCGCGGCGCACGCACCACCACCGAAAGGTCGGGCTTTACACATACCGAAACGGTCTTGCGGTCAGAGCGTATCAAGGTGAAATAAGTACTCATGGTTACCTCGCTATCTATTGTATACCCGGCGGTCAATCCTCAAACAGTGTCTTTTGAAATCCCTTGTAGCCTGTAATAAAGCTCTTCATGAGGGTGAAGTGCTCGGTTTTTTCGTACTCCACAACATTTAAACCATCATCAAAGTTTATAATTGCACTTAGCGGATAGGACATGAGAATGGGTGAGTGTGTGGCGATGATGAACTGTGAGCCGTCCCCTACTAGCTCATGTATACGCCTTAACATGGCAAGCTGACGTGCAGGTGAGAGCGCCGCCTCCGGCTCGTCGAACAGGTACAGTCCGCGCCCTCCCAGACGGTGAACAAGCAGAGCAAAAAAGCTCTCGCCGTGGGAGCATTCGTGCAGGCTTTTTCCTCCGTAGCTCGCCTTTATGGGTGCGGCGGAGGCGGGTATACCGTCTAACTCCTCAATATAACTGGCAACATTGTAGTAGCTCTCGGCGCGGAGAAAGAATCCGTCGGCGGGACGTTTAGCTCCCCTTATAAGCTTAAAATGTTCGTGAAGCGTGGAATGGGATTTGTACGTCGAGAAGTTGAAGTTACGGCTGCCCCCCTCTGCGTTGAATCCGGCATTTACCGCGACAGCTTCCAAAAGAGTAGATTTTCCTGTACCATTCTCGCCCACCAAAAAGGTGACCGGGCTTGTCAGATTTATCTCATCCAGTGCAGATATGGCGGGAATGTTGTAGGGATATATGTCCTTTTCGGGGAGCTGATCCCTCTTTAAGAGGATCTTAGTTATAAATAGATCGGTCATGCTCTTCTCCGGATAAAATAGTATCGTACTATTTAGTTTGGTAATGCAAAAAAGGCGGTTTACTAAAAAAAGTAAACCGCCGTAATGAATGCTTTTATTCCTTTAGGGGGACACCCTTAGCATCATATGGAGCAGAACCGGTAAGTATTAGAATACCCTCAATAAGACCCCATATGCCGGAAATTGTAGCTCCAAAGCCGCATGTTACAACGGTGAGTACAACTTGGATTATTGCCTTTGTTGTAAATCCCAGATAGAAGTTATGAATACCCAGAGAGCCTAAGAAGACTCCGAGAAGACCGGCGGCGAGCTTTGATTTCTGCTCGTATCCGGGCGGGACATAACCGGGTGGTACAGAACCGGGGGCGGTGTTGTATACAGGAGGAACAGCGCCCGGAGCGGGAGGTGCATTATAAGAAGTTGTTTCCTGTGTGGGAGAACCGCAGTTTACGCAGACCGCCGCACTGTCGCTAATAGGTGAGCCGCAGCTCTTACAGAATTTAGCACCCTTACCGGAGGCTGAACCGCAGCTTCCGCAAAAAGCCTGGTCATTCGACATGTTATTGCCGCAGTTTGCACAATACATAAATATAACCACCTTTATCATTTATAATTATTATATATGGTATTATAACACTAATATTTCGCTTTAGCAATAGATTTTTTAGTTTTTTTATAATTGCGTGAAAATAATAAAAACCCCTTGATTTATTAAGAAAAATTTGGTATGATATATGTAATGGGTTAATGGCTCTATCGTACGCCAGAGTATGAGTGCTGTTAATTATTGATATATTAATAGAAAAAGTGACAGAGTAAATGAAAAAATGGGGGTAGAAGAGATGGGCTTTTTTGATCCTGGTCTTGAATCTATGTTGGATGTATTTGTTTTTGAAACAACCTCTTTACTTGAACAGCTAGACGAGATTATGCTCGAAGCTGAAAAGAATGGTACGATAAACCCTGGGAGTATCGGTGAGATATTTAGAGTAATGCACACAATTAAAGGATCTGCCGCTATGATGGGGATTGAGAGTGTTGCTACTATTGCTCATCATGTTGAGGATTTATTCTTTATTATAAGAGAAACTCCCCATAAAATGGATGCACATAAAACAGAGGTTTTTGATATTGTATTTAAGGCTTCCGATTTCTTCAAATCGGAGATAGATAAAGTGCGTGATGAGGATTTCAGTCCTGTTATGCCAATAGAGCTAAACGAAAGCATCGAAGCACTGGCTGCTGTTATGAATCCCGGTGCTAATCCCGAGCCTGCCCCGTCGGCCGCTGCGGTAACAGCTCCTGCTCCTGTAAACGAAGCCAAGACAGAGCCTTCTAAAGCACCCGCTCATGCACCTGTTATAGAGGGCGAGATAAATAAAATCGAGCTTAGGGTTCACTTTGAGGACGGATGCCAGATGGAGAATATTCGTGCATTCGCTCTTATTTCGCAGCTGAAGGACTTCTGTGAATCAATCGAGAGCATACCGCCTCATCCGGAGAACGATACTACTAGCTCCGCTATTATTATTAAGGATGGATTACTCCTTAATATTTCTACCGCCGCTCCGGTCGAGACCATCACCGGGCTTATTGAAAATGCTGTAAATATAAATTCCTATGAGATAGTAAATACAAAGGAACCCGAGCAGGAGGTACAGGTTGTTCCCACTCCTGCCGCAATTAAAAAATCTACATCAGAAAAAAGCACACAGGTTCCTGCTACCGCACAGTCGTCCGGCGACCAGTCGGGCAGTAAGGGGAAGCAGAACCTTATCAGCGTTAATCAGCAGAAGCTCGATCTGTTGATGGACATTGTGGGCGAAATAGTTATTACCGAGTCGATGGTGGCGGGTAACCCGGAGCTTAAAGGGCTAAAGCTTGATAACTTCCATAAGGCAACCAGACAGCTCCACAAGCTGACAGATGAACTACAGGACATGGTTATGTCCATGCGCATGGTTCCCATCTCGGGCGTACTTCAAAAGATGAAGCTTTTGGTACGCGATATGGGGCGTAAGCTTGGTAAGTCGGTTGAGCTTGTCACTGTCGGCGGGGATACCGAGGTGGATAAGACGATAAACGATCTCTTGGCCGATCCGTTTATGCACATGGTTCGCAACGCTGTGGATCATGCAATAGAGCTTCCCAAAGAACGTGCCGCAGCGGGAAAACCCGAAACCGGTACAATTACAATAACGGCTAAAAACATGAGCGGTGAGATAGTCATCACAATAGCGGATGACGGCTGCGGGCTTGAAACAGATAAAATTCTTAAAAAAGCCAGAGAAAACGGACTTATCACACGTCCGGAATCCGAGTATACCGATAAAGAGATATTTGGGCTTATAATGCTTCCCGGATTTTCAACCAACGAGAGTGTTACGGAGTTTTCCGGCAGAGGTGTC
>CAYSTR010000098.1:0-8408 GCA_964433745.1 uncultured Oscillospiraceae bacterium
CTATTTCTGATTCGCGACTTTAATCGACTCACATTATGGTGAGAGAATATCCATTATTTAAAAGATACTTCTGACTGCCCCTTATCATCTTCATAATTGAATTGTCAGATGCGTCAACCAAAAGTAAAAAACATATGTCGTGAGCGTTTCTCTTTATGGAATCCGCATTGGGAATCTGCTTTTCATCTATCCGAAGAGGACATACAAAGGTACCGTTCCCCTTAATCCTGTATATCATGTTCATGTGAACAAGCTCAAACAATGCCCGTCTCACCGTCGGAACACTCACCGCATAAAGCTCAGACATCTCGTTTTCACTGGGAAGTCTGCTCTCGGGGGGATAATCCCCATTGTGAATCTTGTCAAGCAGGTCCTTTACTATCTCTTGGTATTTGGGGCACATTTTAGTATCCATCAATTAAACCCGCTCACCGCCTTTAAGTTCTGAATATATATCTTATAAGTTTTTATGTATTAAAATTAGAAATGTTAAATTATATAAGAAACAACTTAGAAGCTTGTAAGTAAATTATAGTCAACTCATTAAAAAATGTCAATATGCAATGTAAAAAATATAAATATTTGTAGCATCGTACAAAACTCAGAAAATAAAACTAAATAATTAGCATACACACCTAGTATACTAACTTTAACTTCTATATATTATTATCCGTAAATTTTATTATATTATGCCAAATATATAGAAAGGGTATTGACAATATTGTAAAGACAAAGTATTCTTTATAATAGAGATGACATAATAATAGTAATGTTCTATTACTAACTTTGATATTATGAGGTGCTTTGAATGGATAACCAGCAGGATAAATTTCTCTTATACTTTACATCTACCCACTGGGACAGGGAGTGGTATCTGACATTTCAAGGATTCAGAGCAAGACTGACCGACAGGTTCGGTCAAGTGCTTGACGTTTTAGAGAGCGACAGCAGTTATGAAGCATTTATCTGTGACGGGCAAACCGTTATTCTGGAGGACTATCTATCCTGTGCACCCTATGATGAAAAGCGTGTGAGGGATCTTCTTTCCAGCGGCAGACTTATAGCGGGTCCTTGGTACACCATGCCGGACGAGAACCTCGTCAGCGGGGAGAGCTTAATACAGAATCTAAGGCTGGGTTTTTCTGTGGCGCGTGCATTCGGAGCAGATAACCCCCTCCCTCTGGGATATATGTGCGACATTTTCGGTCACATCGCCCAGATGCCGCAGATTCTAAACGGCTTCGGGATAAAAAGCGCTTTTCTAGGACGCGGTACAAATAAGCACGAAACTCCCGCTTTCTTCAACTGGGAGTCCCCCTCCGGACATTCGTGTGTCACGTATAAAGTACCCGAGAGCTGCGGGTACGGCTCGTTTTGGTTTGATGTGTTCTTTAAAGCCGGAGAAAATCCCACCTTCGAGACGTTATTCGAGCTTGCATGTTCCCATGTTGAGCAGGAGATGAACAGGACAGAGCTTCCCTTTGTCCTCTTAACCGATGGTATGGATCATGCTCCCATCCACCCTATTGCTCCAAAGCTTGCAAGTGCTCTCGCAGAAAAGTATGGTGCGAAGCTGATGTTTGGCAAGCCCGAACCATTCTTTGATGAGCTTTTAAAGTATAAGGATAAAATGCCGGTTAGAACAGGCGAGCTGCAAAAGCCTGCCAAAACAATGGACGAGCACAACAAGCTAATCTCAAACACCTTGTCGAGCCGCTATGACTTAAAGCTTGCAAACGATGAGGTACAATCCCTGCTGGAAAAGGAAGCTCTGCCGCTTGCGGCTCTGGCTGTGGCTGCAGGCAGACCTGTCAAGCAGACATTTGACGAGATATCCTACAAATACCTCATTAAAAATCATGCACACGACTCAATCTGCGGCTGCTCTATTGACGATGTACATGCGGATATGATTTATCGTTTCCGTCAGGCAAGACAAACAGCTTTACAGCTTAGGGACTTTGCACTATTTAATACCATGGGCTTTAGCAGTACCGAGGGGAAACCGCTCTATCTCACCGTAATAAATACGCATCCCTTCCCGCAGAATCGTGAGGTGGTTGCTCATGTTGATTTCCCCTGTGATTATAAGAGCCGGTTTGACGAGTTTATACCATCCGAGCCCATAAACCAGTTTGTTATAAAAGGGTCAGACGGTAAAATAGTACCCTATACAATCATAGATATTAAAAAAGACACTAATGTTCATGCCCCCATGGAGTTTACCGGACGAAAAGCAGACAGGTACACGGTGTGTTTTACAGCCGCACTTCCCCCCATGCAGTCTGTAAGCTATGAGATATATCCGTCCGAAACCCCAGTGAGGTATTTCTCCTCATTAAAGACAGGGCTTCTCTCTGCCGAAAACGAGCACCTTGCGCTTCATATTTCCCCTCTGGGTATAGTAAATCTCACGGATAAAAAAAGCGGAATGAAATACGAAAACCTCATATCCTACAGCGACAGCAGTGAAACCGGCGACGGCTGGTATTCACGCCAGTGTGTGCCCGACAGGATAATACACAGTGCGGCGGCTGTCAGTGTTGAGACCGTCCTTGATGGCGATGGTATATGCACATTCTGCATTACACACATTATGAGAGTACCGGAAAATGTAGAATATAACCGTCAATACACTAGACGTAATAATAATTGTTCCGAGCTTTATATAAACACCTATGTGACCATGCTAAAAAGTGCGGACTATATAAAAATAAAAACAGAGGTACAGAATAACTGTCTGGATCACCGCCTAAAGGCTGTCATTAATACCGGAATAACATCCGATTTCTATCATGCACAGCAGGCATTTGCATTTATAAAGCGTCCTGTCGGACGGGATGCTCAAACAGAAAACTGGAAAGAGCCGGACAAGTCGGAAAAGTCATTTGGTAATATTCTCTACAGACGAAACGAAAGTGAAAACGGTTTAGCTGTCATATCGGCGGGAGGACTGCATGAGGCAGCCGCTGAGTATGACGGTCGCTTCGAGCTTACACTCATGCGGTGCTTTTCAAAGACATTTCTGACCGATGGCGAAAAGGACGGACAGTTAAGCGGTACACAAAGCTTTTCCTACCTCATTAAACCGATGACGAAAGCGACAACCGAAGCTTCTCTGCTGCGTATTTGTGATGCGCTGTCTGCCGCTCCTATGACATACACCGTGTGGAGCGACACTGTACCCGCCGCTTTTGAAGCAGGATATTCATTGAACAGTGAAAGCTCCCATATCTCTATAATACGTCCCAGCAGTGATAAGACACGTGTTCTAATGCGTGTAACAAACTATCGGGATATGCCTATAAATGAGTGTATAGTGTGCCGTAAACAGGCAATAAAGGCATATCAATGCGATTTCACCGAATCAGTGCAAAAAGAGCTTACGGTAAAAGATGGCAATGTGCATGTTGCTTTAAATCCCCACGAAATTGTTACAATACTAATAGAGCAGTAGTTTAGAGAAGGGATAATCTTAATAATGTCTAAAATAAGAGAAATACTCTGTATGCACCACAGCCATCTGGATGTAGGATACACTCACCCGCAAGGAATGCTAATGGAGCTGCAAACCGACTATATCAACAGAGCCATAGAGCTATGCGATAAAACCGCGGATTTTCCTATAGCTGCAAGGTTTCGCTGGACATGTGAAGCAACCTATCCGCTGACAAAATGGATAAAGACCGCCACCTCCTCTCAAATGGATAAGCTTCGCGGATATGTCCGGGAGGGACTAATCAGCATAGCTGCGCTTCCCATGCACACAACACCGGGATGTACGACAGGGGAGCTTGTACATGCGCTTCAAAGCCTTGACGAGCTGCGCAGAATCACCGGCAGCGAGATAAAAATCGCCATAAACCACGATGTCAACGGTCAGCCGTGGACATTGTCATCCCTTTTAATAGACAGCGGTGTTGAATTTTATATGACAGGTATAAATATTCATTTCGGCGGTATACCCATGCAGCGTCCGGCTGTCTTTAACTGGGTCACACCGGACGGTCGGTCTCTCCTGTCCTTTGTCGGCGAGCATTACTCCCTGTTCAGCCAGTTTTTCTACACCCACGAGAACAGCACGGAAAAGATGCACCAAGGCATATGTGATTATGTTTCCCGCATAGAGAGCACCACCGAATGGGATAGGGATTTTCTCTTTTTATCTGCAACAAATCCTCCGCTTTACGATAACAACTGCCCGGATTTTAACCTGCCCGAGCTGATTAATCGCTACAACAGCGAGGATCATGAGTTCAAGGTAAGCTTTGTAACCCCCGAAATGCTGTATGACCGCATAACCGCTAATAAAGACATAAGCCCAAAACATATGAGCGGAGACTGGAACGACTACTGGAACTTTGGAAGCGCCAGTACTGCCCGCGAAACAAAGATAAGCCGCAAGGCGAAAAGCATCTTAAAAAAGTCCGATTTTCTGGAGGCTGTCTCTTCTCATGAAGCTACTCCCCACTATCGTGATGTGCGGGATAATGCATATCTCAATGCGTTATTATACGATGAGCATACATGGGGTTCGTGCGTATCCGTCACTCAACAGGGTGCGGAGGAGGTTTATTCACAGGAAAATCAGAAAAAAGAGTTTGCCTACAGAAGCGCAGACCTTGCCGCATATATGCTGGGTACACAGATGGAGCTTTTGGCTGACAACCCCTATCAGTCAGACAATAGTGCAGGTATTGTAGTAGTAAATCCAAACGGCTTTGAGACTATGAAAGAGGTCTTTCTCTCCGACATAGAAACACAGCCCGGCAGAACCCTGGCTGCTCTGCGTATGCGGGAATATCTGCCGTATCAAGCGGCGGAGGACAATAAAAAGTCTTGCGGATGGGTGAAAATGCCGCCCTACTCTGTACGCAGTGTGCGCTATGATACACTTAAACCGGAGAACATAATTGAACTGTCCGGTAATGAGTTAAGTACAGAGTATTATACCCTGTCGCTTGACGATAGGACTAAACGGATTATGCAGATAACCGACAATAGAACCGGGAGAAAGCTTCTTAGTTTTGATAAACAGTTCGGTTTCCTCTCGTTTGTCCGCGAGGCTGTGAACAAGAACAAGGCCGATGCCCACCGCAGCACCATTTTTCCGCGTGATGTTGACCTCGGAAACAAAAGTATAAGCCAGTGGAACACAAAGTGGCCGTCTGCATATGAAGAGGCGGAAATAACCTCGTTTAGCTCTCACAGTGAAAACGGTTCGATTACCCTAGAGTATACCATGAACGCACCTTGGTTGAGGGCGTGTACCATGAGTGTTACGGTGTCCAATATGCATGACCGGATTCTTCTGGATATTAATTTTGATAAGCCGGAGGATACCGAACCATGCGCTTTGTATCTTGTGTTCCCGCTCCTTTTAAAGTCCGGCTGGGAATGCGTGTATGACACTGCCGATACGTTTGTTTACCTCGATAAAGAGCAGTTGGGGAGCGTTTGCAGAGATTTTATGACTGTGGATAAGACTGTCTCATTGTTTGATGTAGACGGCGGAGTTACCCTATCATGCCCCGATGCACCCATGGTCATGCCCGGTGATTTCAACTTCGGGCGGGAGCGAAAGAGTATAAACAGAGACGAAAATCCATATATTCTGGCATGGCCTATGAATAACTACTGGGATACAAACTTTGCATACTCACAAAACGGAAGGTTTTCATTCCATTATGAGTTAACCTCCTTCGCCGAGTTTAGCAGCAGCAAAGCCTATAAAGCCGGAATCGAGGCGGCGGATGCATGTATCGTAGGAACTGCTGTAAATATTGACCATGAGAAAGAACGCACATTTGTACAGTGCAGTGAAAATTCCGAGATAATCCATATAAACAAGCGTGATGACAGCGTTTTTCTATGCATTAAAAATCTAACGGATACCCAGACGCTATCTAAGATACGTTTTTCTGCACGCGATATAAATAATGCTTTCGTCTGCGATATTGGGGGGAAAATAGTAAAACCGTTAAGCGTTAACAATAACAGCTTTGAGGTCTCTCTTTTACCTAATGCTATAGTATTTGTGTGTATTAAGGGTTAGCCTGTTAAACAAAAATCCCGCTCATCGAAAAGACGAGCGGGATTTTTTACACAGAATCATATATTTTAGCGCATCATTTCCCTACTGCCGACAAAATAGCAACACCCTTATTTGTTCTATCCTGTCCTCCAGCATGTTGAGCATGGGGGAGAGGTAGGGAGGGTACATTCACAGCCCTTAAAGTTAAACAAAATAAATAATCTCCTCGACATCCTATTTTGTTCTGCGAATGCTTCCCTCTATGTCGCTCCAGTTCTTGTCGGCGTGTTCAAGAAGCATATCGGCAGTAAATCTGTCCATGGCGCTGAAGTATAGAAACAACCTGTTGCTTCCGTACCTATGCACCAGTTTATCAATTCGCTTTATCCATTCATCAGGTGTACCCGAATACACATTCACCCACAGGGCTTTACCCGCTGCCACCGCCTTATCGTATATATCAAACCACTGCTCAAACGTACCATCGGGATTGTAGCTTCCGCTTGTCCATTGCAGTGCATGTATCTCATCTATCTCCATGAGCGCGTCCATATGCTTTATAGCATCAGGCCCATCCAGATGATAGAGTACATTGTCGCACCCTTTCGCCTGTTCTCTCAGCGGCGGGACGATGAACTCCCTAAACTGACCGGGGGACATCATAGCAGAGAAATCGCATTGCAGCTTTGCAGTCTTTCCCTCGCCCCACACCTGAAAGACGGTGTAGCAGGAGCTGTCCTTTCCATTCTCGTTTTGCTTTGCTATATCATAAAATCTGTCGAAGTACTCGAAATAAATGTCCTGCACCTCGGCAATGCGCTTTTTTACCTCGTCAGGCTCGTCCATTATGTCAAATATCGTGTTCTGTGCCCCGCGCATTGAGACTAGCACATCGAGATTCTCCATTATATCGGGGATACCTATGTAATAGTCACCGTTTGCAAGCTGTGCCACCCTTTTAAAGGTCTCGTAATGCTTTTTAAACCACCGACTGTCAGGGTCGAATGTAAGCCTTCGGTATCCCGCCCAATCCTCCACCATCTCCTTAAACCAGACGGTATTATTATCAAATGAAAGGTCACACCCCAAATAAGCCGCCATAGAACCGGGACCTAAATCGACGCTTACATTCGGGAAGCTCTCTGCAAGAAAATAATGTGTCTCACAAAAGTATCTAAACCGCACATCTATCCGGTCAGCGTCAAAATGCTTGTCATCTGCGTCCCTTGATTTTAATAACAGCTCCCGCGCTTCATCCGTTTTTCCGTTCCTTGCGACAATACACATGAGCGGACGACCCTTATTCTCACCTATCCAATAGCTTCTCCACTTGTCCTTAGCCTTTTCCCAATCGTTTTTATATTTCATATCTATCCCCCTAAATCTAGTTTACTATCATTATACTATACGATATCTTCTTTTCATAGTAGCCACAATAAGATTCTTTATAAAAATGTTTACTAACTAGCGAAACAACCTTTAACTCATACAGTTAGCCAATAGAAGTGCCTCGTATTGGTATTCTTGCTACTCATAAACAGGTCAGCATACTCACGTTTAAGCGCACGAAAAAAGGCGGCTCACGATTTTTCATGAGCCGCCTTAACTGAAGTAAGATCCTAATATTTACCGGATAAATTACTATGCTGTGGCAGACCTTTTGCTCTTACCGATTCATTTTGATACGACACCTGTGATGCTGCTCCGCCCTTTAGCTTAAACCTTGAAATAAGCTCCTTTAGGAGACTCGCCTGACCGGACAGCTCCTCCGATGCGGCAGCGCTCTCTTCACTAGTAGCCGAGTTCGTCTGAACGACAGCAGATATCTGGTCTAAACCGATAGATATCTGTGCGATGGACACCGCCTGTTCGTCGGTTGCCCTTGTTATCTCTTCGATAATACCTGTAGTTTTGACGACGTTTGCCACTGCATTAAACAGCTCATCTGCGGTAACACCGGCAAGTCTCACGCCGTCACCGATAGCCGATACCGAGCTTTCTATCAGCTCGGTTGTATTCTTTGCTGCATCTGCCGATTTAGCCGCCAGATTGCGCACCTCGTCGGCTACGACCGCAAAGCCCTTACCGGCAGACCCGGCGCGTGCAGCCTCTACGGCGGCGTTGAGTGCCAGAATGTTAGTCTGGAATGCGATATCCTCAATGGTCTTAATTATCTTACTTATCTCGTGGGACTGTGCTTCAATCTCGTTCATCGAGTTCATGAGACGCTTCATCTGTTCGCTACTGCCCTCAATGGATGCAGTAGCTTCTGTTGCAATAGCATTTGCCGTCTTTGCATTATCCGCATTCTGCCTTACTTGGCTGGAAATCTCATTTACTGATGCTGACAGTTCCTCCACTGAGCTTGCCTGTT
>CAYSTR010000099.1:0-8401 GCA_964433745.1 uncultured Oscillospiraceae bacterium
CGTCAGTATAAACGGTTATATCAAGCTCACCTAAATCTACACTCACCTTGTTGTCAATCAAAAATCGGGCGTTCTTACGTAAAATCCCGCTCACAACTTCTCGAAGCGGCTGTTCTTTAATTAAGAAGTCCTTTTCTACGTAGTTTGAACGGCAGTAAAACAGTGCTTGCTCCACTAGCTTGTCTATCTTTTGCACACTGTTTAGCATAGCTTTATTACCGCTGTTTTCGCAGGAAAGCTTTGCTCCTGCAATAGGTGTTTTGATTTCGTGTACCCAAAGCTCGATATACTCGCGATAATCGGTAAAGGTTCTATTGTGATGTGAAATCTCGTCATTCATGGCCTTATTTTGAATTTTCAAAATGTCACATAGTATAGTACCCTCATAAAATTCTGCTTCGGGGATAATCTCGGCAAGCAGTGTCTTTTTATCCAGACTGTCTAGTGTAGCGAAAAGCCGCTTATAGAACCGGCTTTTTACCGCCCATTCAATGATTAATGTGACCGCACAGCCTGCAATATAGGTACACGGTACAAACAGCACAAAAAAGGGTGAAGCAGACACCATATACAATAGAAATGCACTGAAAACCGCAACACCGGCGTTCAATGCGATAAAAATTAATTTGTCCTTTAAAAAGCTCCCAAACATCATAGCGAATACCCTTGTCCGCGCTTAGTTTTTATGAATCCATCTGCGGCTATATCTGTAAGCTTTATTCGCAGACGGTTAATATTAACAGTCAACGTGTTATCGTCCACAAATTCGTCCGTTTGCCAAAGGGCGTTCATCATGTCATCGCGGGAGGTAATGGCTTGCTTATTCTGCATTAGAAGTGATAGGATGCGAAGCTCGTTTTTGGTAAGCTCCACGCTTTTTTCGCCATTTGTCACCGCACCTTTGGCAATGTCAAGCGTAATTGAGCCAAATGTCAATGAATTTTCATTGCTGTTATAGGCTCTGCCCAGTACCGCCGCAATTCGTGCGAGCAGAATCTGCGTGTTATAGGGTTTTGTAATAAAATCATCAGAACCCAGGTTCATGCTCATCAGCTCGTCCATATCGCTGTCCCGGCTTGTTACAACGATAATAGGAATTTTTGTATTTTTACGGATTTCACGGCAGATATGAAAACCGTCATATACCGGAAGATTTATGTCCAGTAGAATGAGATTAGGCTTCTCATCAAGTGCAAACGGGATAATATTGATAAAATCATCAGCCACTGTTACCTGGTATCCATATTTTTTAAGAAGTATAGTAAGCTCTGTACGGATAACCGGGTCATCCTCTATGATTAGGATTTTCATTTTATATGCTCCTGTTCATCTCTTTGCACAGCCGATTCAATTACCTTATTATAGGGTGTAATGATGTAATCATTCATCTTACCCTTCATTTTCTTCTGCGCGGACGGCAAAGCCATCAGACTGCCTACAAGCTTCATTTGCAATATACGTACTCTCTGCTTTTGAGGAAAATCATATATACCGTGCTGCTTATAAAATTTATGGTCGGCTTTCATAAGACCCTGCATTATATAAATAAGGTCACGGAAAATCTTTGTTCCGCCTACACCCCAAAAGTCCTGCGGACGGTCGGGCTTATGCTCTAATGCATATGTAAGGCTCATGGACAGCTTTTTTAGCTCTGCGGCGGTGTCCACTTCATCGGTTGCTACATGCGTGAGATACACGTGCCCTACCTCACAGCGGGCTTCAACTATGGTTTGCAGATTGCTTTCACTTTTATAATCACCGCTGATAATATAACCCACAGGCATACCCATTGTAACCATACGGTGTCCGTTGCAAAACTGACGGTCATCGTACAGCTTGAAGCTCGAATTGGTGTAATGATTTTCTATCGTAAATGCATACACAATAGCATCGGCGTTTTGAATTTTCTGCCGTAAAAATTCGTCAAATCCATCCTTATAAACGCATTTCCCCGTAACAGAACAGCCAAAGCAGCCAAGACATCCCCCCGAAAAAGGAAATTCGCGTAGGTTTACCTCTCTTGTGTGATGAGGGAAAACAGCACGGAAATCCTTAATCATATTTTGCAGATTAATATCGTCAGCAGCACAGTTTGTTACAATAACTACATCCTTGCCGTTTTGCTTTGGGGCTTCTGTAAATGACGCCTGATAATTGGAAATACCTTTAGATTCTACTGTTCTATATTTATCTGTGTACACTCCATTTTCTATGTTAAATATAAGAGCATCAAAGAAATCAACAGCCTGCCTTTGTCCTTTTTCTGCCAGTAAATCATCCATATCAGCAGACAGTCCACGGACATAACGAAGCCCTAAATCATAGCAGTTTTCCTCAATGAACTTATGAGCTGTGACATCGTAAAAATGCTTTGAGGTGCTAATCTGTGACGCAAATTTTCCGTCTTGCTTTATATTGTGCTCTTTCATAAGCTCTATAAAACGGTGCAGCTGATACGGTACTATAAATGTATAAACAGGATAAACAAACAAAATAAGCTCCGCATTTTTTATTATATCGGCTGCTTCTGAAAAATCCGTTTCATAACGATTTATTCTCTGACCAACATGCAATACTGTAAAGCTGTGTTTAGGATAACATTTTTGCAAATACAAGACCGTTTGCAATGTTATGCTGTTTTTACCCTTTGGGCTACCATTTAACACAAGAATATTCATCTGCTGTCCCCCACTTTTTATCATATAAGCATTTATTTAATGCACTCATAAAATTTGCCCGGTACAGGTGCGCAAAAGCTCATAGTCTTTCCAGTAACAGGGTTTGTAAGCTCCAGCTTTTCGGCATGTAACCCCAGTCTGTTTAGAGGATTTAAAACACTTCCGTATTTCTTATCCCCGACAACCGGACAACCTATATCCTTTAAGTGTACACGAATCTGATTTTTTCGTCCGGTATCGATTGAGACATCAATAAGAGCATAGGTTTCGTTCTTCCCTACCACACTATAGTGCGTAACAGCAAGCTGACCGTCATCCGTCTCACCTTTAGCCGAATACATTAAATGTGTGGAGGTCTCTAAAAGATATGATGTGATTGTGCCGCTTTCATTAGCGGGACAACCCTCAACCACGGCGATATATCCCCTGAGAGTGACGATTTCATTCCACCTGTCTTGCAAAGCTTTTTTCATAAGTTCATTCTTTGCAACCAAGAAAACTCCCGATGTATCACGATCCAGCCTGTGGACGACAAAAATACGCCCCTTGGAATCCTTCTTTTTTACATACTCTGTAATTAAACCATATGCCGTTTGCTCGTTATTCTTTCCTGTAGAAACAGCCAAAAGTCCCGCCTGCTTATTTATTACTAAGATATCGTCATCTTCATAAATTATCTTTAGAATGTCCGTTTTGTCCCGGGTTGTTTTTCCCTCTTTAAGTACAGTTACCGTCTGCCCTATTTTAAGCGGACTGTCGTATTTCGTAACGACCCTGCCGTTTATCATTATCTGCTTGTGCGTTAAAAGTCCTTTTACATAGTTTCTGGATTTACCTTTGAATTGCAGCAGTAAAAAGCTTAATAGCTGTGCAGCCTCTGTTACCACAAGCTCTTTCATGATGTTGTTTTTATTTATCATTATTTCTATCCTTTTCTTACATCTTTCCCAAATTATATCACGTATAAATATTACAGTCAATATAAGCGGGCAGAGTATTTTACCCTGCCCGCTAAACATAGTTACACTGTTACTTGGCTGCTTCTTGTGCCAGTTTTCTCAAGGCTTCTATCTGTGATTTATCTGTTCGGTAGCTTATACTCTTTTTAAGGTCTGTGGCATAGACACATATACTGTCATCATAACCGTGAATCTTATAGCTGACACCGCTCTCAAAATCAATAGTCATGGTGTAAAGAGAGGTTACCGTTACAGGGTTCAGCTCCTCATTAAACACCTGAGGTGCGGACATAACAGTCAGTTTACCCCGAAGAAAATCTATCATGGGTTTGAGCTTTACCGGGTCTGTGACATCCTTTGAGCCGAAACGAATACGTGTTATCTTGTCGGGGCTCATAAATGCAAACCATCTCACGAGACGCGGACTTGTCTTGATGCTTGAATCACACAGCCGAATAAGTCCGCGGGCTCGAGTATCGTTTTTGTCCAGATGAAGCGTAAACTTCCCGTCCTCGGTGAACACAACTATCGCTCTGTCCTGTATTTCGTTTGAACCCTCGAAATATTCGAGCATACCCTCTGCTGCCGGCCAGTATGCCTTGTCTATGGCATGATAGCTGTAGTTTTGCGTGTCCTGCGCGTACATCTCGGTAATACGCAGTCCCTTATAGGTCTGCCAGGTGGAGCTGTTTGCGCCGCCTGTGAGCTGATGAATGTACTTGCCTATACCGCAATCGTCTCGCAGTCTAAACTGTATCGTCTCGTTGTTCTTCTCCCACAACAATGACTGTCCGTTCCAGCTTATTGAGCCGGTTCGCCCTCCCTGCCAGTAGATCTTCCAGCCGCCGCCTGTAGGGGGATTGCCAAAGTCCGGATTGCCGATTTCGGGTGACAGACTGCTTATCATCATATAAAAGCTTGCCACCTCGACAGCCGAGAGTTTTCTCTCTTTTGTGTATAGAGCCGGAACGGTACATAGCTTTAATGTCGTAAGCTCTGATTCATTGAGAGAACCCAGAATACGCGTCAGCTCGTATAAATCATTTACAGCACTTGTTCTCTCTCTGTTGTTGTCGATATCAGTGTCTATATCCTTTACAATGGCAAAAATCTTGACGGGCTCTGCCGGTTTTTGCTCCGTTTTTTGCTGTGATGAGGTTTGTGCCGACGAGGACGTAACCGCCTGTGTAGTTGACGAGGAGGATGGAGCAGGTTGTGAGCTGCTGCTCTGCGCCGTCGCCGCCGAGAGAATCGCTCCTATGAGAAGAGCCTCATTAGCGGCGTTCTCCATATTGTACGCCTTGTATCCGCCGTTATAGATTGAGAACCAATGACCATCAAAGCTAATGCTCCACATACGTCTGTCCAGGGCATCACGCGCATCAATAAAGGTACTGCCGCCGGTTGCTGGATTACCAAGACTGTCCATGACTGTTAGCTTTGAGGCAATATCTGCAATAAGCCTGTAGATCTCTTTAATCTCACTGTATCTGAGCGCAGCCCCCTTTTCTCCGTTTGTCTTAACATAGAAAATGGCTGACTGCTGGGAAAACGATTCTACCTCGTCTGTAAGCTGTGCTATAAAGCTTTGCAGAAGATTATCGTCTCCTGGGGTTGTCTGGAAGCTGGACTGAGGAAATATCCCTGCCGGATCCTTGCCTATCGGGTACAGCTCCCCCTGTGCCATTTCGGATAGCGGAGAATATAGGGGTAACTCGGACGAGGATTGTAGAGAGCTATCAGCTAAATCGGAACTGCCGGAAGAGCTTTCTGTCATAGGTCCTGCCTGACAGGCGACAAACGTTCCCGCAATCAACGTCAGTGATACTATTAACGTAAGCACTATATACCCGCTCCGCTTAACACGTGCGTCAAAGAGATGCTTTAGTCTTGCTGCTATAGTCTTGCCGCCGCCGTGAAAGTAGGTTGTAAAGCTTATGGCATTAACCTTTTGAGCGCGTATGTTCGAGAGAATCACATCGCCGTAGTGACCGCGCTTCTCCTTGTCCATACCGCGAACCACCGCTTCATCACACGATAACTCAAGGTCACGGTTAGCATATCGCGTCATGAGCCATATGAGCGGATTGTACCAGTACACCGCTCTGACGAGCATTATAAGCAGCTTAAAGGGGATGTCCCCGCGGCGATAGTGCATAAGCTCGTGCCGTATAATCAACTCCAGCTCGGTGTCGGTATAGTCCTCATGGGGAAGCAGAAGAACTGTACGCAAAAGTCCTGTAGCCATGGGGCTTAGTATGCCGGGACATATGGCAATCGCTATACGCACATCGGCGCGTGTACTCTTTATGAGAGTGCGTAAGAGTGCATACGGTCTGTCAGAGGCAGGCTGTGCAAACCTTCTGATAAACAATAGAAACCGTACATAGCTCATAAGCTGCCATGTAAGATAAAAAATAATCCCCGCCAGCCACAAATAGGAGAATACCTCCATAAGTGTTATAGCTTTAACATC
Organism: uncultured Oscillospiraceae bacterium; assembly: GCA_964433745.1. GTDB lineage: Bacteria > Bacillota > Clostridia > Oscillospirales > Ruminococcaceae > CAYSTR01. The sequence goes on from CAYSTR010000099.1 coordinate 6,114, forward strand.
GTCCGAAACAGACAGAGAGCCTATCTCATCGGTTATAATATCTTCGCCGGTATTTCCGTCAGGAAGTATGTATTCGTCCGCATTAATGTCTGCGGCGGGTAGAGTATACACTATCGTCTGTGCTGCGGGAATATTTATATTCACAGGCGGTTCGGGCATTGTCACGCGGAAAGGTACAAGAAGCCGCACCGCCAGTACAAGCCATAGCATATACCGCCACTTAGCCGTGAAATATCTGTTGAGCACTGGGAAAAGCAGTGCCACTATAAGCACCACAGCGCTAACAGGCAGTGAGACCTCAAAAAAGCGTGTCATCAGCATTAGAAGCATTCTCGTTACCTCCTTTTAGCGTATCAAGAAGCGTTTGAAGCTCATCCAGCTGTTTTTTATCTATTCCGTTACCCCTAGACAGAGACGTAACAAACCCCGATACCGAATTTGAATAGAGCTTACCCAGAAAAGCACGGCTCTCAAATGTCAGATAATCCTCTTTAGAGACAATCGGACGATATAGGTTCAGCTTTCCCTCCCGCCTTAGCTCTACAAACCCTTTTGCTGCTAATCGGGTCAGATACGTATTTATGGTATTTATAGACCAGCCAAAATCACAAAGGGCTTCATCCAGATACGAACGGGATACCTCTCCTTTTGTATCCCAGAGCTTTAACATGACATTAAGTTCAGCATCGGGCAGCCGTTTTAACTTTGTTTCCATCTGCTCCCTCCATTACGACACATGTAGTTGATATATATATACTACAACAGTCGTAGTCATTTGTCAAGGGGGTAGAACAATATTAATATAATAATGTAGTTATTATAGACTTAAAGCCTGCCTTACGGCAGGCTTGCAGAATGTTCTGTTTTAGCAATACAGTGATCTAACTAATCTAATTCGCGGAAAACAGGTCTTTTTGATGCAATAAGACTGGAAGCCACGCCTAAAACGCCTGTCAGCAGAAAAAGTACCGCCATACCCGAACCGTGACCAGTCCCGACTAAGGGAGTGAGTATATCGACAATCGGCGACGAGCCCATCATAAACGGCTCAAAAACCCAGTCGGCAAGCACGCCGCCCAGAGCAAGACCAATGGGGATGGTCGCAAACTGGAGCGTGTCACGAGCCGAGAATACGCGTCCGTGCATTTCTATGGGTACCTTAGTCCGCATTATTGTCGTGAGACTTGCGTTGAGAAACGGCAGAGGAATGTTACCCAAAAATGAGAAAGCTATCCACATCCACGCTCCTACATTAAGCCCCCATATAATATCTCCCATAAGAAACGCCAAAGCCAGTGACAGGAAGATTACCCGGGAACGCTTTTTTGGCGGCTTCATAATCATAACGAGCAGACTTCCTGCCAGCGTACCTAGTCCCATTGCCCCCGATACTAAGCCCAGAACCGTCTGGTTATCACCTGTCCGTGCCAGTATCATAGCGGGAAGAATACCATATCCTGTAATGAATGCCAAAAGATTAATAAACGACATGAATAGGATCATCTTTAACAAAGGCATATGAGAGTAAAGGTACCTTAAGCCGGATAAACAGCTTTCTAGAAATTTTTCTCGTTTTTTTGAGATAACAACCTTTGGGATTTTTACAAAGAATAAAAGTGTGGTAATGGCGACAGAGAATGTAATAAGGTCGATTATAAAAATCATTTCAAGCCCTGCAAATGCCATTATGGCGCTTGCCAGCACTGGGGTAAGTATGCTCACAAGCGAACTGTAAAGATTTTGTAAGCCGCTTACACGGTTGTACTGCTCCAAAGGTGCTAAAAGTGATGTGCTCACAGCTACAGCCGGGTACTCAAAAGCACCCATAACGCTTATGCAAAGCTCAACTATATAGAGATGCCACACCTCCAGACCGTTAGTCATAAAAAGGTAAAACACCGTCATTGAGCCAAGAGCCGCAACTGAGTTTGTTACGATTAGAATCTTTCGCTTATCCCATCTGTCCGCGATGGCACCCGCGGCAAAGCTTAAAAGAACAGACGGAAGATGTGAGGAAAATGCAAGCATAGTAACACTAAGCGCAGTGCCCTGCTGTCTGTACGCCCAGATGATAAGAGCGTATTTTGTCATGGAGCTGCCCAAAGACGAGAATGTCTGACTGCTCCACCATATGAGAAATGTACTAAGTCCCTTAAAATATGTATTTTTCATGACCTTGCCCCTTAAATTATTAATTATCGGGTTATCAAGGTCTGATTGGGACGGTCACAAACCGCTCCTATGCACCATTTCCAAAATAGGAAACCGACCGTCCTCTATCAGACCGT
>CAYSTR010000100.1:0-8360 GCA_964433745.1 uncultured Oscillospiraceae bacterium
CTGGGGCTTTGGACACCTGTTGTGTTGATAAGGAAACCTGCTATCCGCTGCTCAACGCAGCACTTACTTTATATAGTCTGACAAGCGAGGAAAAATGGCTGTTCATTGCGAAAAGAGCAGCCGCCTATCTGCTCTCATGGGTTTATCTTTATGACGTGGATTATCCTGATGACTGCGACTTTCGCAAGCTCGGTTACCGGACAAAGGGCGGCAGCTCGGTTTCGGTTCAGCACCATCACCTAGACCCCTGGGGAGGATTGATTTGCGGAGAATTTGCAAGGCTATATAGGGCGACAGGTGAAAAGAAGTGGGTTGAGCTTGCAAAGCTTTTATGGGATAATTGTATTCTATGTGTAGCAGACCATAATCTCTCTCATAAGGGAATTGATTACCCATACGGTGCACAGGGTGAGGCCTCATTTCATACTAATTGGATTTTCAGCGGAGATCATACTGGCAAAACAGGAAGTATTAACCAATGGTTTGTTGCATGGCCGGCCGGCTGCATTTAGGCTCTACACTATCATGGAGAATCTTTTGTGCGGCTGTTTACCTGATAGTGATGAAGCAAAGCGGGGGGAGAAATTGATATGAATAAGTATCTAATTCCACCGGCACCATTATATCGTGATCCTATTTTTGACGGTGCTGCCGATCCGGTAGTCACCTTTAACCCTTTAGATAATAAATGGTATATGATGTATACTCAAAGACGAGCGAATGTACCCGGAATGGGGGTTGGGTATGCATACGGAACTAAAATCGGGGTTGCTGTTTCAGAAAACAACGGGCGCACATGGTATTATAAGGGTGCTCTTGACCTAGAATTTGAATGGGGACAAAACACCTTTTGGGCGCCCGAAATCTGTTATGCAGATAATACCTTTCACATGTATGTTACCTACATAAGAGGGGTGTGGAATTATTGGGGCGGTGACAGCTTTATGCTCCACTACACCTCAAAGGACATATTGAATTGGACTATGGAATCATTTATTGATCTTCATACCCCCTCTGCCATAGATGCATGTATCTATCAGATGCCCGGCGGAAGCTATCGGATGTGGTACAGAAACAGTCATGCCGGGGATGAATATACCTGGGCAGCAGACAGCGACGATTTGTATAGCTGGAGGGTTGTCGGTTCTGTGACAAAGGGCTTTCCTTATCATGAGGGACAGAATGTTTTTTTCCTGGGAGGATATTACTGGTTAATTGCCGATGCCGGAAAGGGGATGTTCGTTTGGCGCTCGGATGATCTTATAAACTGGAGGCCGCAAAAAAATAAAATTCTCCTGCATCCCGGTACAGAACGCATAGAGGACGGTGTTCGGGGCGGGCATGGTGATGCGGTTATTTCCGGCGGCCGCGGATTCTTATTCTATTTTACCCATCCCGAGCGAACAGGTGAGTTTTGGCGAGCATACGAGGAATGTACTCATATTGATTTACCCTATCGTCTTAGGCGTTCATCCATACAAGTCGCAGAGCTTGAGGTTGAGGACGGGGAGCTTATCTGTAATAGGGATAAAGAATTTGAACTTGATTTGTAAAGATTGCTTTACGCTCACTGTACAGACGGTGACAGCGGATTTATAAAACCGTGTTTAAAGGCTGTCTTGTCGAAATCCAAGGGTTTAACAAAAACCTATTACTAATACAGTCCCGCTCAAATACGAAAAGATACAAATAGAGCTTGTAATACCATTGATAAGGCGGTGTTACAAGCTCTTTCGTTTTATTCAAATCTACCCCCATTTTATGTTAAGTTTAGGAAAATATAAAAAAAAATCAAAACAACTAAAAAATTATCATGTACATGAATGTAAAAAAAGGTATAGTTTAAGTAGAAACAGTATTTTATGTTTAACCAATTTCAATAAAACGAAAATCTTTTATTACATCGTTTTATTTGTTTTGGATTACAGAAAGGCATGGTATTTGTCATGATTGAGCGCATCGGTAAAAAGCTAAAGGCCAGGGTAGGCTTGTATACGACGGGGCACAGTGATTATTGGATACAGTTTCCCGGGATTAAAGAACGGCTGTTAGCATACGGTAGGTTTATTGAAGAACAGATATCACCTAGATGTGAGGTCTTAAACTTTGGAATGGTTGATTCTGTAGACAGCGGGCGCGCAGCAGGAGAGTTTTTCAACAGCAAGAATGTTGATATCATTTTTCTGCACTCGGGTACATACGCATTAAGCTCCGGCATACTCCCCATACATCAATTTTGCAAAGCTCCGGTGGTGATACTAAATCTGCAACCCTGCGCCGGCATAAATTATGAAAAGACTTCAACCCATGAATGGTTAAGTCTGGATACTGCCTGTGCCATACCGGAAATGTGTAATGTCTTTCACCGCTCTTCTATTCCCTACTATACCGTAAGCGGTCTTTTGGGTATGGAAAAAGATGTAGTCGAATCGGTTACCGATTGTAATACTAAACACCATGCTGAATCGGCGGCGGCTTGGCGTGAGATATATGAATACATCGATGCGGCTATGGTAATACGCACGCTGGGGTGGAGCAATTTTGGCTTTCTTGGAAACTTTTATTGCGGTATGCTAGACATGTATACCGACATTACCCTCATGCAAGCGGTAACAAAGGCCAGTGTCATATTACTTGAGATGAGTGATCTTGAGAAGAATATGCGCATGGTCACGGATAAAGATATCGATAAAAAGCTGGAACAGATTCATTCGTTTTTCCGCATACTCGGAGATTCACCCTCTGATCCCATTACAAAAAAGCCTACCGACGAGCAGATTCGATGGTCGGCGACAGTAGCATGTGCACAAGAAAATATGGTAAGAGAACATGGTCTGGATGGTATCGGATATTATTACCATGGTTATGAGGATCATTTTCAAGATGTACAGGGGGCTTTTATCATCGGACATTCACTGCTGACTGCTGCCGGTGTGCCTTGTGCCGGTGAGGGTGATCTAAAGACGGCGCTAGCAATGCGTATATGTGACCTTTTAGGTGTAGGCGGGAGCTTTTGTGAGATTGTTACCACCGACTATACAAAAAACATGCTCAGTATCGGTCATGACGGACCGTTTCATATAGATATAACAACAGATAAGCCGGTTCTCAGAGGGATGGAGCTGTACCATGGAAAACGCGGAAGCGGTATATCTGTTGAAGCTAGTGTTCGTCCCGGTAACGTTACTACATTCGCTGTGGCACAGACAAGCGGAGGGAAACTACGGTTTATAGCTTCAGAGGGGGTTGCGCACCCAGCTCAAACACTGCTTATCGGCAATACTGAAACTCACGTGGATTTTGGTACCAATCCGGCAGAGTATTATAGCAGATGGTTTGAGGCAGCGCCCACTCACCACTTCGCACTGTCTGTCGGACACAACATCAGCGTCATTAAGAAGCTGGCTAAACTCATGAATGTAGAGCTTATTGTGGTCTAATAAACCGGAAAGGTATCTAGAGCTATGATTATAACACCTATAAATATGGCTGAGGGGATTCTGGAAGCGTTTTGGGACAGTTCTATTAGCGAGCTTAACCGTTGGCAGTGCTCCTTAGGTACAAGCTACGGACTAAGCTACAATCAAGGCTGGGGTGTGAGCATAACCTATGAGCACACCCCGCCTGACGGTAAAGCGTTTTGCATGGAGCGGACATATGAGGACATACAGGTGGACGATTACGATGCGCTCATACTGTCAGCCATCCTTTCGGAGTGGATTCGTGTAGAATTTTGCGCTGTAACCGAGCTTGGGGAAAGAAGTAAGGTCATATATCCCGAAAAGGATAAAAAAAACGAGGTGCTTTTACAGCTTGATGGAGCAAAAGTGCTAAAGCGGCTCACCCTCACAGGGTACTCGGATAAGGGTCGCGGAAGTGTGCATCTAAACTGGATTGGTCTTGTTAATCAAGAGCGGCTTGCCCTCTATGAAAAAGAATGGGATCGTTTCATCGGCTTTGATTGGGCAGGATACATTGTAGATGAATCGTATGAACCCACCTTTAAGCCATACTATGGTGTACTTATAGACGCAGATGAACTAACGTCCATACAAAATGAACATGCACATATATACTCTCAAACCGGTAAAAGTGCTATTCTGTTTCCCCAAAAGGAACAGGAGACCTTCCCGCTCGGCTGGAGGGAGATTGTACCCGAGCAGTACATCGGTCAGTATGTAAACTTCTGGACAGATACACGTCTCAACCGCTGTCGCGATGAGGGGCGGCAGCTCATAGACACAGCCTACTATGTACTTACAGCTGCCGTTGTATCTAAAGATAAGGGGCTTTTGCGCTTAGCCGCCCGTTATGCCATGAGCCTTGCCATGTGCGAGCATTGGAACGACAGCTTTTTCACATGCTTCTCTATGGGTGCCTTCGAGCACCGCTGCTTTGTTGTCTCACGAATACTTTATAACCTTGCTTATATTCTTGATCTTGCAGGTGAGATGTTCACCGAGACAGCGCGCAGACTTATTATGCGGCGAATGATTGAAGAGGGTATGGGTTTAATTAACTATACCACTGTACGGTATGAGTATATATACGAAAATAACCAGCTCTCATGGTTTTCGTCGGGCAGACTGGCTGCTTATGCTGTATTGGTTGCTGAATACCCCCGTCTGCGTCCGTACATGGATAAAGCCTACCTAGATGTATGCGAGTCTATGGAAAAGGTCATTCTCTATGACGGTTGCGGAGACGAGGGGCCAGATTACTACATGTGTCAGCCCATTGACGGCGGAGAGGGTCTTTATTACTACGCCCGCGCAACAGGACAGAAATTTACCGATGTAGTCCCCCCTGCCCTGTTAAGGGGACGGATGTACGCCGAGCTTTTGACCTCCACCGTAGAGGAACAGGGGGTGCTGCCCATCTGCGACAACAAAGCGGATGTGAGGGTCAAGGGTGCGGCGATTATGGCAAGCCTATTGCCCGACAGTCACTGGACAGAGCTATATAGAAAAGCTCTTAGTATGCAGGACAATATGCCGGATGAACTTCTCACCTGGCAGCTTGACCGAATAATACCAAAAACCGGTAAACAGCCCGACAGTTTTATATTTGCGCAAAGCATCGGATGTGTAAGCTCCCTGCGCACATACAAGGATAAACCGGTTAAACTGTTTGTCATGGGTAACCGTAAGGATAGCGGTCATTGCCATGAGGATAAGGGCTCTTTTATACTGGAATACGCCGGAGACACATTTGCCATCGACCCAGGAATTACGTCGGATTACGGCAGTCTATTTACAGGTGTCCTGCAACAGTGCCAGCGTCACAATATGCTGGTTCCGGTGGGAACGCCCGAACGTCCCCGCGCCGACCGTCCGATTCCATATGACATTAAACCGGAAGCAAGGGGAGACGAAAACCAGTTTTACTGCATGATTAACGCTCATGAGGGGTTTACCGAATATTATAAGACATGGACAAGAGAGTTTTCATCAGATAACCCCTCTTTTATAGTCATCACCGACCGATATAAGCTTAAAAAAGGGACGGGTACAGAGTTCTGCTGGCAGACACGAATGCCGTTTACAATCGACGGCAATAATGTTATACTGACAGGACGAAATGGTATCGTGACCATTAAGGAACGAAGCGGACTATTAGCGCAGTCAGAGACACTGCCCTCCTATGATGGGGACACAACACGTATTTTCTTTCGTAATGATGCTATGAAGGGTGAGATAAGCATTGAGATAACACTATCTTAAAGGAGGATGTTATGAAAAGTCAAGCGATATACCTCTGTACCAATATGTATGCTCCGTGGGATGTGGTGTACGATGAAAAGACAAGACAGGACCTTAATAGCCTTATAAACATCCATCCCTCTCCTTTCACACCCGACGATATACGCAGTAATACTGGGGATTTTCATGATGTGCGCTTCATATTCACCAAATGGGGTATGACAGCTTTTAGCGATGAGGAAATAGGATTATTCTTCCCAAACCTTGAAGCGGTGTTTTATGCCTCCGGTTCTGTGAAGGGTTTTGCAGGTGAGTTTCTTACTCGCGGTATTAGGGTGTTTAGTGCCGCGGCTGCAAATGCTGTACCGGTGGCAGAGTACACCTTCGGGCAGATTATTCTGGGGGCGAAGGGTTTTTTCCATTCGGCGGGACATTTTGATGAACACAGCTTTTCACATTATAATAAGCTCTGCCGCTCACTGCCCGGACTATACAATATATCTATAGGTGTTATCGGTGCGGGAATGATTGGGTCACTTGTTATAGAAAAGCTAAAAACGCTGCATGTGTCGGTGCTCGTATACGATCCGTTTCTGTCGGACGAACGAGCGATATCTCTCAATGTCAGAAAATGCGGATTGCATGAGTTGTTTTCCTCCTGTGAGATTATCACAAACCATCTGGCGGACAACGAACATACTAAAGGAATTCTAGGGTATGACTGTTTTTCTCTAATGTCAAAGACTGGTGTTTTTATTAATACCGGGAGAGGCGCACAGGTGGTCGAGGACGATCTAGTGCGCGCTCTGCGCGAGCAGCCCATGCGCATCGCACTTTTGGATGTGACCGAGCCCGAGCCGCCATTGACTGGACATCCGTTTTATACCATGCCAAACGTATTCCTATCACCTCACATTGCAGGAAGCTTTGGCAATGAGGTGTCACGTATGGGACGATACATGCTCGAGGATTTTAAGCGTTTAATATCAGGAGAGCCTACCCACTACGAGGTTACAGCCGAGCAGCTGGAATTTATGGCTTAATAATGGAGGATCGTGTATGAGCGTAAAGGTGCATTGGAATCACCTGGCATACTTTAACAAGAAACCCCGGCAGTGTCCGTCGGTATGGGCGACAGACGGAGCTTTATCGGGAAACGGTGATATAGGGGTAATCTGGTCGGGAGAGCCAAGTGATGTAAAAATCTTCATCTCTAAATCGGACTTCTGGAAAGGTATGACTACAGAGCGGAATCAGGAGCACCTAGGAGGGGAGTTTGGCGGAATTAGGACATTGGGCGGCATACATTTATCCATCCCCGAGCTAAAAGATGCGCCCTACCAAGTCTGTCAAGATATGGCAAATGGTGTAATCACCGCACAGTTTAATGCCTGTTCATATTCTCTTACCATCCGAACACTCACATGCGCTACTGAAAATACGGTATTACTAACTGTCACCTGTAATGGCTTATCCATTGACGGAGATGTCTCTTTATTTGCCCTGTCCGAGGATGGGGACAATGCGAATATATTGTATGGGAAGCAGGATGGTATTAATTGGGTCAAAAAATCCTATAGCGGCGAAAGACTTCTATTTGAGACAGCCGGAGTACTCGCCATGAACCCGCACGGATTTAATGGGCGCTTTGAATCAGGTAAGACCTATATGTTTGCTATAACAGCTGCGACTAATCATGACACTCCATCCTATTTTAAGCTTAGTATAGAACGCGCCGCTCTTATAAACGAACATACGGCAATGTTGATTGAAAGAGCCAATGACCTCTGGTGGGAGAATTTTTGGAATAAATCCTCTGTAACCCTGTCGGACAAGATACTGGAGAACAACTGGTATTCTTCTCATTATCTATTAGCCCTCGTATCGCGAAACAAACGGTTTCCTCCGGGACTGTACGGAAACTTTATCACAACCGACCACTCAATGTGGGGCAGCGATTACCACATGAACTATAACTATCAGTCGCCATATCTGGGGCTTTGCTCCTCAAACCATCTGGAGCTAATGGAAAACTATGAAGCTCCCCTTTTCGATTATCTATATACATCAAAACAAAACGCACATGATTATCTGGGTTGCGGCGGGGTTTATCTGGATGTGGGTATAGGTCCTTTGGGGCTAAACAGCTCCCACAGAAAAAAATCCAAGGAGCACGGACACCTGTTTCTGGGGCAAAAGAGTAACGCCTCATACGCAGGACTTATCATGGTGTTTAAATGGTACTCCACCTACGATGAGCTGTATGCTTTGACCAAAGCATACCCCTATCTTCGGGAGCTGTGTACATTCTGGGAGGATTACCTTACATATGAGGACGGTCGTTATGTTATCTTGAATGACTCATTAATTGAGGTGCCGTACTATATTGACAGCTTCGACCCCCAAAAGGAAAAAAACTTTGCGGATGACAAGAACAACTGTCTTTCCCTGTCACTCATACGCGTTATTCTACGGTGTGCGATTGATATATCAGAAAACTTATCGTTGGATGAAGAAAAACGTTCTGTTTGGAAGGAGCTGCTCTTAAAGCTATCGGGATTTTCCTCATGCGAACATGACAAAGAGACGCTTCTTAGGTTTACCGAAAAAGGTTTTAACTGGGAGGAGGCTCTTACCATTGTAGGAATCTGGCCTGTA